>NZ_ALVZ01000001.1 GCF_000332055.1 Xenococcus sp. PCC 7305
AGTTTGCGTCGAAGCGTCAACCACCCCTATCCAGCTCACGCTTTTTTAGGGAATCTCCGTCCTTTAGCGGCACCGGAGGGCGGAGAGGATGTCAAAAAGTCCTTTCTTAATCTAAGCTTGAACTTTTGGTTACTTTTTCTTTACCAACTAGTAAGGCAAACAAGATAATCTTAGAGCTAGTACTTATACTTATTTCCCACACTCAATTAAGCAATTTACCAAAGATAGAATATTTACAGAACATTTATGGTTTTTTTCATTTCAGCTAAACGTCAGCTTTGGTTTGCCCCTTTATTAGCTCTTAGTGTTGGCCTTGCTTCTTGTGGTGGTGCTCCCACAACAGAATCCAATGGTGCAGAAGGCAAATCTGTATCTTTGACAGGCGCGGGTGCTAGCTTTCCTGCACCTCTTTACCAAAAATGGTTTTTTGAATATAACAAGCAAAATCCTAATATCCAAGTTACCTATCAGTCCGTAGGTAGTGGTGCTGGAGTTGAGCAGTTTACCCAGCAAACTGTTGACTTTGGTGCTAGTGATGTGGCGATGAAAGATGAAGAAATTGCCAAAGTAGGGCGTGGGACAGTCTTGCTCCCGATGACAGCAGGTAGTGTTGTTCTTGCTTACAATCTTCCTGGGGTTGAAGGCTTACAGTTATCCCGTCAAGCTTATGTTGATATTCTACTCGGCAAAATTACAAAATGGAATGATCCTGCGATCGCAGCAACTAATTCCGGAGTAAGTTTACCAGATGCCGACATTAACGTTGTTTTCCGTTCCGACGGTAGTGGCACCACGGGAGTTTTCACCAAACATCTTAGTGCTGTAAGCCCTGAATGGAAAGATGCAGTGGGCGAAGGTAAAACGGTGGAATGGCCTATAGGCGTCGGAGCTAAAGGAAATGAAGGGGTGACCGCTCAAATTCTGCAAACAGAAGGTTCTATTGGTTATATCGAGTATGGATATGCCAAACAGCAGGATATTGCCACTGCTAGTTTAGAAAATAGAGCAGGAAACTATATTGCGCCCTCTAGTGAATCGGCTTCTCAATCCTTAGCAGCAGTCACTTTACCTGCGAATCTGCGCGCTTTCATAAGTGATCCTGAAGGAGAAGATTCCTATCCCATAGTCACCTACACCTGGATCTTGGCCTATGAAACCTATGATGATTCAGATAAATTAGATGCTTTTAAAGAAGTCATTAATTGGTCTTTAACCGATGGACAAGCTTTATCAGAAGAATTAGGTTATATTCCTCTACCTGATAATGTAGTCAGCAAAGTTCAAACTGCTTTAGATTCGATTCAAGTTGTTCAATAAGTAAACGAGGGCAGATGGCAGAGGGCAGATGGCAGAAGGTTTTGAACTTTATATAACTGCTCTCGAATTTCTACTTTATTTAACGGGGCTTCGCCCTTGAAGGCAGAGGGCAGAGGGCAGAGGGCAGAAGGATAAAACTACTTCTAACTTATCCCTTTAGGTTGAATTCCTC
>NZ_ALVZ01000002.1 GCF_000332055.1 Xenococcus sp. PCC 7305
ACCAACACCACCACTAAGAGTATTCTCTCCGCCATCACCGAAGAGTCTATCATGACCCGCTTCCCCGAGTAGGACATCAATACCGCCTCGACCACGGAGGGTGTCATTACCATTGCCTCCTGCAATGCGGTCCATGCCTGCGGTGCCTTCTAGATAGTCATTGCCTGGGGTTCCTTCTATTATTTGGGATAAGCTAAGAGGATTGGCACTCGTGCCAAATAAATCTCCTGTTTCTGTGAAGGGATTATAGCTTCTAATACCTGTAACATCTCCAACGAAATTATAGCCATTGCTGCCAAAACCAGGGCCTGATATGTCAGGATACTGCTCACTACCTGCTGGACTGTTATCAAAGTTGCCAGCAATAATAGTATTAGTAAATAGGATGTCAGCGGGAACACCTGCCACTCCACCACCATTCCCATCCCCATCCCCGTCACTATCAGCAATATTATTAGTGATTTTACTATTGCTGATGCTGCCACTAAAATAATACGATCCTGCAATACCACCACCACTATCAGTTGTTGTATTTTCTGAAATCACACTATTATCTATTTCAAAATTGACCCTATTACCAACAAAACCACTGCCAGTATTATCCGTAATGGCGCTATCGGTCATTATCAAGACTGTCATTCCTGAAGCAATACCGCCATTTCCATTTCCTGAAATAGTACTCTGAGTAATCTCAGTTCCCGAATTTCCACTACCGATTCCCCAGCCTAGATTATCGGAGACAATGCTGTTTCGTATAGCTAGAGAACCATAGGAGTGGGAAATTCCTGTGCTGCTATTATTCGTAACACTACTATTAGTTACAGTTAAATCACTGCCGGAATTGATAGAATAACCACCATTAGAAATTCCTGTTCCTGTATTATTGGCAATGTTGCTGTTAGTCAATATCAGGTTTTCTCGATTACGAATTCCACCGCCTTCATCACTATTGCCTTGGGTAATTGTCAAACCATTAAAAGCCACGTCAATAGCAATATCTCCGTCTTCATCATCGATCAGAAAAACACGATCAGTATTATTTCCACTAACAGTCAGCAAATCTGCACCCAGACCATTAATAGTCAAATCATCGGTAATCTGTAATTCACCACTGGTTAAAGTGATTTGCTGTCCACTTAAGCTATTATCGAATTCAATTGTATCGGAACCGATTGCTGCATTAGCATCCGCGATCGCTTGTCTCAAAGATCCAACACCGCTGTCATTGTTGTTATTAACTATAAAAGTCGTCATGATTTTCTCCTTTTTAGATAATCACTGAAAAACAATATTTGCTATTCGTTTGTTTGAAAATGAAGAGTTCAAACTATTATTTGATTTCAACTTGAAACTAAGAACCTCGTCAACTTAGAAATCAGCAAGAGTATCATCAACAATGAATAATTCACTGCCCAACAACTCATTACTAACAAAACTAATAATTGCCGAGTCATCGAGAGGAATTAGATCAACATAGTTGATATTAAAACCAGAACTACCCATATCAAGACGCAGTTCGTGACTACCAGCACTCAAGTTAAGATTTCCACCAC
>NZ_ALVZ01000003.1 GCF_000332055.1 Xenococcus sp. PCC 7305
CTTTATGACTTTCAATTTTTCCTGTACGACCTTTCTGGGATGTCTCTTTCAAAACTATTCGCTTTTTGCTTTCGTTCTGTGAGTAGGTCTCCCTTTAAAGGAGGTGATCCAGCCACACCTTCCGGTACGGCTACCTTGTTACGACTTCACCCCAGTCACCAGTCCTGCCTTCGGCATCCCCCTCCTTTCGGTTAGGGTAACGACTTCGGGCGTGACCAGCTTCCATGGTGTGACGGGCGGTGTGTACAAGGCCCGGGAACGGATTCACCGCAGTATGCTGACCTGCGATTACTAGCGATTCCTCCTTCATGCAGGCGAGTTGCAGCCTGCAATCTGAACTGAGGCTGGGTTTGATGAGATTCGCTTACGATTGCTCGCTCGCTGCCCTTTGTCCCAACCATTGTAGTACGTGTGTAGCCCAGGACGTAAGGGGCATGCTGACTTGACGTCATCCCCACCTTCCTCCGGTTTGTCACCGGCAGTCTCCTTAAAGTGCCCAACTTAATGATGGCAACTAAGGACGAGGGTTGCGCTCGTTGCGGGACTTAACCCAACATCTCACGACACGAGCTGACGACAGCCATGCACCACCTGTCTCCGCGTTCCCTAAGGCACTCTCAACTTTCATCAAGATTCGCGGGATGTCAAGTCCTGGTAAGGTTCTTCGCGTTGCATCGAATTAAACCACATACTCCACCGCTTGTGCGGGCCCCCGTCAATTCCTTTGAGTTTCACACTTGCGTGCGTACTCCCCAGGCGGGATACTTAACGCGTTAGCTACGGCACTGCTCGGGTCGATACAAGCAACGCCTAGTATCCATCGTTTACGGCTAGGACTACAGGGGTATCTAATCCCTTTCGCTACCCTAGCTTTCGTCCCTGAGTGTCAGTACAGGTCCAGTAGAGCGCCTTCGCCACTGGTGTTCTTCCCAATCTCTACGCATTTCACCGCTACACTGGGAATTCCCTCTACCCCTACCGTACTCTAGTTCATCAGTTTCCACTGCCTTCCCGGGGTTAAGCCCTGGTCTTTAACAGCGGACTTGATGTACCACCTGCGGACGCTTTACGCCCAATAATTCCGGATAACGCTTGCATCCTCCGTATTACCGCGGCTGCTGGCACGGAGTTAGCCGATGCTGATTCCTCAAGTACCGTCAGTTCTTCTTCCTTGAGAAAAGAGGTTTACAACCCAAAAGCCTTCCTCCCTCACGCGGTATTGCTCCGTCAGGCTTTCGCCCATTGCGGAAAATTCCCCACTGCTGCCTCCCGTAGGAGTCTGGGCCGTGTCTCAGTCCCAGTGTGGCTGCTCATCCTCTCAGACCAGCTACCGATCGTTGCCTTGGTGCGCTTTTACCACCCCAACTAGCTAATCGGACGCGAGCTCCTCTTCAGGCTAAATAAATTTCACCTTGCGGCACATCGGGTATTAGCAGTCGTTTCCAACTGTTGTCCCCGTCCTGAAGGCAGATTCTCACGCGTTACTCACCCGTCCGCCACTAAATCCGAAGATTTCGTTCGACTTGCATGTGTTAGGCATACCGCCAGCGTTCATCCTGAGCCAGGATCAAACTCTCCATGGTGAA
>NZ_ALVZ01000004.1 GCF_000332055.1 Xenococcus sp. PCC 7305
CTCTCTTGGTGAGCGTTCCCTTGCGCCTGACGGCGGCGCGGGGTCTCACCGCTGCCCTCTGCCCTCTGCCTTCAAGGGCGAAGCCCCGTTAAAATGGCTCGCGCCATATAGAAGCTAGCAATAGATTTGGCATCTACTGGTTCCCCCGCTAAGATTGCTGCTTCTAATTCTTCCTCACTCATCAAAACTACCTCGATATCCTCATCCTCGTCCTGTTGTGGAGGATTAGCCAACTTTTCTAAATCCTGGGCCAAATAAGCATAAATATACTCGTCAGAATAACCAGGTGCCAGAATAAATTTACCCAAAGATTGCCATTTATGGGCGCGATAACCAGTTTCCTCTTCGATTTCCCGCTTAATCGTTTCAGCAGGATCTTCCTGGGGTTCTACTGTGCCCGCAGGAAACTCCAATAATCGACCTTTGACCGTAAAGCGATATTGTTTAACCAACACAAATTTGCCCTCAGCAGTCACAGGAACTGCTAAAGCTCCACCTGGATGTCGCACACATTCCCAATTACCTTCTACGCCATTCGGCAGACGCAGTTTCACGACCTCATAATCAAATTTACGACCTTTATAAAAAAGGCGTTGTTCTAGAATCTCTGAGGGTTCATTGCCTACGGACATAATGATTTGTGGTGTTTATTCTCAATAATCCAAACACTATCATAAATTAGGGGAATGAAGGCAGCCCTAAAGGATTAGCTGTACGTCATTGCCGAAGAGCGATGCGGCGATCGCGCTCTCTGATAAAATAAAAAGATCAGAATTATCCCAAACACCATAATTCGTCGCATCATGAGTTTAGGAACAGATAAAAATAAAGTCAGAAACTTTCAAGAATTTTTGAGTTTCATAAAATATTTTCAACTTCAAAGAAAGGATAATCAAGGAGATGACTTATATGTTTTCTCTCATGTTTCATGGACAGAGTATGAAAATCTTTTGGCAGATCAAAAAGATATATCTTGGTGCAGAATTGCATACTTAGAAGGATTATTAGAAATAATGGCTCCAGGTAGAAACCACGAAAGAATCAAAGAATTAATTGGTGGACTCATTATTGCTTATTGTGACGAAAAAGAAATAGATTACTTTTCTTTCGGCTCCACAACCTTAAAGAATGAAAGATCTAATGTGGGGAAAGAACCTGATACTAGCTATGCTATTGGCATGGACAAAGAATTACCTGATATTGTGATCGAAGTTAATCAAACTAGTGGCAGTATCAATGATTTGGAGAAATATCAAAGACTAGGAATTGAAGAAGTTTGGATATGGGATCACAATAACAATCTTGAATTTTATATTTTAATTAATGATCAATATGCCAAAAGTCCTAAAAGTAAATTTCTCAATAATCTAGAATCAAACATGGTGCAGAAATATGTGGAGCTCATGAAAGGACAAGGGGAAAGAATTGGGAAAAAAGAATTTATTAAAGCAATTAAAACGAAGGCAGAAGAATGAAGGCAGAAGGCAGAAGGTAACTGGCATAGTGGGAGAATTCAACTCACCACTATGACCCGTTCCACTTAAAGAAGTGGAGGAATTCAACCTAAAGGGATAAGTTAGAAGTAGTTTTATCCTTCTGCCCTCTCTCTTGGTGAGCGTTCCCTTGCG
>NZ_ALVZ01000005.1 GCF_000332055.1 Xenococcus sp. PCC 7305
TTAGAAGGGGGCGTCACAGATGGAACCTTTATCTCAGGCAATGCAGATTTCCTAGCCTCGGAATCGGATGTGCCAGGGCAAACATGGCTAGAACGGCTTGAGAACAGTTTTCCCCAGGTCTATAACTCTCTTCAGATAGAAGGACAAGACAACTATCCGAACCTCAGTTCCATTTCGATCGCCGAAACTGGCTTCCGTCGTCGTGGAGGTCAAGCATTACCATTTATCTTCAATGGAGATGGAGTTGACAACGGTGTGGCTCATTTTCACATCGCCAACGGTATCTCAGTCCCAGTATTAGGTTTTGGAGCCTTTGCGAGATCTCAAGTGATCTCTGCTCTAGATTACCGCGCCCAAGTAGGGGAAGATGGAGTCCCGTTTGGCGACACCATTCTTTTATCTTCAGAGGCTTCTGATGGTGATGCGGAATTGTATATGTGGGTGGGAAATAGAGTACCAGGTAACACCAATGGTTTCGTTGATTTCGAGGATAATTTGTATGTCTTAAAAGTTACTGATGGAGAGGGCAATGTAGTAGCAGATGAAACTGGGATTACAGAAGGTACTACTTTTGGCGCAGAGTGGGTTTTGGTGGATGGCAATCCCCTTAATGACTTAAATGCAGTTCCTGAGGGGAATGCTATTAATACTCTCAACGCAGGAGCTCTTTCCGATTGGGTTAATGGTAGTGATGAAGGGGTATTGCGTTCGACCAACTTCACTGATTTTGGTGGTCTGACCGAAGATCCGAATGACACTAGTAGTTTTTATGTAACTGGCCCCAATGGCTTATATAATTTAACCTTTGCTGATAGTCCTACGCCCTATACTGAAGCAGGGACTTTCACCCTGTTGGCAACTGGTGATTTTGACAGCGTGGTAGTAGATGATGATGGACAGGTTATCGTCCAGGATAATGCTGGCGGTTCATTCATTTACGATATTGAAGCAGATACTCTCACCCCCTTTGTCCAGGCAAACCAAGAGGGTATTGACCCCGATGGCACTCCTCCTTGGGCGATTGAGGGGATTACGGAAGTAGATGGCAACTTTGATGATACGGGATTGAGTGCCTATTTATCGACTGTCTCTGCCAATAGTCTGGGCGAAGAGACTTTGGGGGTTGGAGGTCAATTATTGTTGACGACACCAACAGCCGAAAGTCGTTTTGATACTGAGCTTTTCCGTTTCCAAAGCACGTCAACTCCTGGCTCTTATTTGTTCGCTGGAGGTAGTGAAGCTCAGAATATTAGAGATAATTTCTCTGGTAGCTTTACCGAAGAAGGCTCAGCTTTCACCGCAGCAAGTCAGGCAGGGGAAGACCTTAGTGCTCTTTATCGTTTCCGTAGTAATCAAGGAAATTATCTTTTGGTGGGAGAAGCCGAGCGAGATGCGATTCTTAATGATCCTAACTTCTCTGGCGAATATACTTTAGAAGGTTTAGCTTTCTATGTTTATGGTGCTGATTCGGGAGAAGGTGCCGGATTTAATCGATTACGCAATGCGACTTTACCTGGGGTTTATCTCTATGCTACTGGTGAGGAATTGACCAATATTCAGGACAACCTTGCTGGTACTTATGTTGATGAAGGTGCTGCTTTTGGCGCTGTAATTTAAAACGAAGGCAGAAGAATGAAGGCAGAAGGCAGAAGGTAACTGGCATAGTGGGAGAATTAGACTCACCACTATGCCCTGTTCCACTTAAA
>NZ_ALVZ01000006.1 GCF_000332055.1 Xenococcus sp. PCC 7305
CTTGATAGCGATCTTGGAACTACCATTGAAAATATTGGGACAGCAGATAGTGATCAAACTGACCCTGTTACTGATCCTGAAGGCATTGATGTCCCTGAGTCAGTCCTAGAAATTGTCAAAACTAACACCGGATTTACTGATAATGACGGTTCGGGAGATATTAGTGAAGGGGATTTTGTTCTCTACGATTTAACCGCCACTAATGTTGCTGTAGCCCTTGGAGGTGCCAATTTAACCAATGTAGTCATCACCGATGACCTCACAGGAGATACTTCAACTCCCTTGACCCTAGCACCAGGGGAATCAGATACCTTATCAGTTAGTTACACAGTTCAAGCAAGTGATCTGGGTACTACTATTGCCAACACTGGAGTTGCCGATAGTGACCAAACAGACCCTGTTACCGATCCTGAAGACGTTGATGTCCCCGAGTCAATCCTAGAGATTGTTAAAACTAACACTGGATTTACGGATAATGATATGTCAGGGGATATTAGTATCGGCGATGATGTTCTCTACGACTTGACTGCAACTAATACTCCTGTGGCCTTTGGTGGGGCGAATTTAACCAATGTGGTGATTAGCGATGATCTCACAGGAGACACTTCGGCTCCAGTGACCCTAGCACCGGGAGAATCTGATACTTTATCAGTGAGTTACACAGTTCAAGCAAGTGATCTGGGTACTACCATTGAAAATACTGGGACAGCAGATAGTGACCAAACTAACCCTGTTACCGATCCTGAATTTGTGCCTGTACCTGACTCAGATCTAGTAATCACCAAAACAAATACCGGATTTACTGATAATGATGGTTCGGGGGATATTAGTGTCGGTGATGATATTCTCTATGACTTGACCGCAACGAATATTGGTGGGGCGAATTTAACCAATGTGGTCATCAGCGATGATCTTACAGGGGATACCTCAACTCCTGCGACCTTGGCTCCTGGAGAATCGGATACTTTATCTGTTAGTTATACCGTTCAAGAAAGCGATCTTGGCACCACCATTGATAATATTGGGACAGCAGATAGTGACCAAACTGATCCAGTAGAAGATCCTGAAGCAGTTGATGTTCCTGAATCAGTTTTGGAAATAATCAAAATAAATACTGGATTTACCGATAATGATGGTTCAGGAGATGTCAGCGTTGGCGATGATGTTCTCTATGATTTAACTGCCACCAATATTGCGGTAGCCCTTGGTGGTGCTAATTTAACCAATGTAGTCATCACCGATGATCTCACAGGAGATACCTCAACTCCTGTGACCTTAGCTCCTGGAGAATCGGATACTTTATCTGTTAGTTATACCGTTCAAGAAAGTGATCTTGGGATAACTATTGCCAACACTGGAGTTGCTGATAGCGACCAAACTGAACCTGTTACCGATCCTGAAGGCGTTGATGTCCCTGAGTCAGTCCTGGAAATAATCAAAACTAACACCGGATTTACTGATAATGACGGTTCAGGAGATGTCAGCGTTGGTGATGATGTTCTTTATGACTTAACTGCAACCAATATTCCTGTGGCCTTTGGTGGTGCTAATTTAACCAATGTGGTGATTAGCGATGATCTCACAGGAGATACCTCAACTCCCGTGACTCTAGCACCAGGAGAATCTGATACTTTATCTGTCAGCTATACAGTTCAAGATAGCGATCTTGGAACTACCATTGCTAACACTGGAATTGCCGATAGTGATCAAACTGA
>NZ_ALVZ01000007.1 GCF_000332055.1 Xenococcus sp. PCC 7305
TTTAAAATAATTGCTGAGCGCTATCGTAATCGAAGAAGACGTTATGGCTTGCGTTGTAACCTTCTCTCCGCTATTTACAATTACGAACTATCATTGTCAGCTTAAAATTTCTTGTTGTGACAATAATTTAAATACTTATCTATTTTGCAAGAGGTCTATTTTCCCTCATGATTGCCTCTCAGCAAAAAACCTATCTCACTCCTGAAGCATATCTTCAGATAGAAGAAAACAGCGATCTTAAAAACGAATATATTAATGGAGAAATTTGCGTGATGGCTGGGGTGACAAATACCCACGTCACGATCGCAGGAAATATCTTTGCACTACTGCTATCTCACTTACGGGGTTCAGGATGTCGAGTATATATCTCCGATATGAAAGTCAGAATTGAAAGTAAAAATTGTTTTTACTATCCTGACATCATAGTCACTTGCGAAGAGAAAGATCGAGAAAATTCTACTTACAAAAAATATCCCTGTCTAATTATAGAAGTACTTTCCAATTCCACAGAAGCCTTTGATAGAGGGGATAAATTTATTGATTATCAATCTTTGGAGACATTACAAGAATATGTCTTGATCAATAGCAAAAAAGCCAGAATTGAATGTTTTCGTCGTACAGAAGGGCAATCATGGAATTTACAATTTTATACGGATCAAAATAAAAAGTTTGAGTTAACAAGCATAAATTTTGTGGGGACAATTGATGATGTGTATGAAGAAGTTAATTTTCTAGAATAAAGTAACAACTATTAATACGTACAGAAGTGAAAGTCGAAGTAGATGAAGCTTTAATCACACCTAGACTGTGGATTTGTTGGTACAAATCTTATCCGGAGGTTGAAAATACAATATTTGCACATCCATCTTAAATATATGTGGCAAAAAAATATGACTTCTCAAAACAATAACGCCCAAGCAATACTAACTGAGAGTTTTCCCCCTATCAATAGATCCAATTTAGAGCATTGACATAAGCATGTTAGAAATATGCTCTCGCTATCCTAATTAAGGAAATATCAGCTTTCGAGTTGAGCGTTATTGAGTTGTTTAGACGAGACAGATGTAGAACTTAACAGCTGTTTTGACCTCCTTTGATAGAACATGGACAAGAGCTGTAATCTCTGTCAGGGAAGCTATTACCTGCTTCGATTACTAAATTATCATCCGTCGGTTTCTATTGCCCCAGAAAGTCATACAACTTTACGAAATCGACATAAATCCAGATTTACTTCTTTTCGCCACAAAATCGCTCAAAAGTTGATTATGATTAACTTTGCTTATAGCAAAGATAAGAAAATCTTTGTTACACTTCGTTACAATTGGGCTAAGATATAGACATATCATTCATAACGCAATCATAAATAAATGACTACTACTCTACAGCAACGCGAAAGCGTCAGCTCTTGGGAGAAGTTCTGTCAGTGGATTACTAGCACAGACAACCGCATCTATGTTGGTTGGTTCGGTGTTCTAATGATTCCCTGCCTTCTCGCAGCTACTACTTGCTTCATCATTGCATTCATCGCTGCTCCTCCCGTGGACATCGATGGTATCCGTGAGCCTGTTGCAGGTTCCTTGGTATACGGAAACAACATCATTTCTGGTGCTGTAATTCCTTCTTCTAATGCAATTGGTCTTCACTTCTACCCCATCTGGGAAGCTGCTTCTCTAGATGAGTGGTTGTACAACGGTGGCCCTTACCAGCTAGTAATTTTCCACTTCTTGATCGGTGTGTTCTGCTACATGGGTCGTCAGTGGGAACTTTCTTTCCGCTTAGGGATGCGCCCTTGGATCTGTGTTGCATACTCTGCACCAGTATCCGCAGCAAC
>NZ_ALVZ01000008.1 GCF_000332055.1 Xenococcus sp. PCC 7305
CCCAGGTTGTGGTTGACGAACACATAGTTGGTGCCATCAATATTCGTGTGGGAGACTCCATCCACACTACCGATAAAGGTGAAGGTTTCTGTGGCACTAGCTGTTAAGGGATTGTCGCCACTATCGACTTCTCCTATATTGTCTACGGGGAAGGCGGCAGCAGGGTCTGTGGCGAGGAAGGGAAATTCTCCTTCTAGTAAGGGAATTTCGTCTCCGAATGTTAATAGGGGAATACTGGTATAGTCACTATTAAGATCAATTAAATAGGATTCATCCATAAATAATACTTTCCTCGGTCTAAATTTAGATCAACTTCTCGCCTTGATTCTATAAACAATAAATTTAAAAATACGGAGTTGCAATAAAAATTAATAGGTTTAAGATCCCTTTTATGTAATATAAATTAATAAATTCTACAGTGCGAATTTATATAGGATTTTTAGCTTGATTCTTTGACTTATAGATCCAGAAAACAACGGTAAAATGAACCCAAAAAAAAGACTGGACAAGACAGATACTGAAGACCTTCTTGTCCAGGGAAATTCATCGTAATTTCTCAGTTTTATTGCAGTATTCACCTTGTGGCAATTTCCTCAATCCCCTTCGGCGAAACAACGATAAAAACTAGTGTCAATTACTTCTATTTTCCGATTCTAGATTCAGAGATTAAGCTCAGAATCTATTATGCTTGATAAACCGTCAATATAGCCATCAAGTCCAGTTGAAGCAGTAGGGATTGTCAATAACAATTGACCACCAACGCCTAAATTACTATCATCATTGAGACTATTAGCGGAGACTGTAGAGATATAAGCACTCAAGCCAGTGTCATCAAAGTTATTATCGACTTCCGTAATCCCCTCAATCTCCCAAGGAGTAGTCCCATAGAAATCAATTCCAATCTGGTTAGTCTCGGCAAAAGGTGTAAGCTCATCCGTTGTAGTGTCGTAAATAAAGGAGCCGCCCGCATTATCTTGCACGATAACCTGACCATTATCATCTACTAACACACTGTCAAAATCACCAGTTGCCAACAGGGTGAAAGTCCCTGCTTCAGTATAGGGGGTAGGACTATCCGCAAACGTTAGATTATATAAACCAGTGGGGCCAGTTACATAGAAACTACTAGTGTTAGTAGGATCTTCGGTCAGACCACCAAAATCAGTGAAGTTGGTCGAACGCCATACCCCATCGTCACTACCATTTACCCAATCAGATAGAGCTCCTGCGTTGAGAGTATTAATCGCATTTCCTTCAGGGATCTCACTTAGGTCATTGAGGGGATTGCCATCCACCAAAACCCACTCTGCGCCAAAAGTAGTGCCTTCTGTAATCCCAGTTTCATCTGCTACTACATTACCTGCATCGTCAGTGATTTTTAAGACGTACAAATTATCGTCAAAATCAACGAAACCATTAGTGTTACCTTGGACTCGATTTCCCACCCACATATACAATTCCGCATCACCATCAGAAGCTTCTGTGGATAAAAGAATGGTGTCGCCAAAGGGCACCCCATCTTCCCCGACTGTAGGTAGGTAATCTAGAGTAGAGATTACTTGAGATCTTGCAAAGGCTCCAAAACCTAATACTGGTACTGAGATGCCATTGGCGATGTGGAAATGAGCTACACCATTTTCCACTCCATCTCCATTAAAGATAAATGGTAAGGCTTGACCTCCGCGACGACGGAAGCCAGTTTCGGCGATCGAAATGGAACTGAGGCTCGGATAGTTGTTTTGCCCTTCTATCTGAAGAGAGTTATAGACCTGGGGAAAACTGTTCTCAAGGCGTTCTAGCCATGTTTGCCCTGGCACATCCGATTCCGAGGCTAGGAA
>NZ_ALVZ01000009.1 GCF_000332055.1 Xenococcus sp. PCC 7305
GGGAAAAGCAAAATACCGGACCAACCAACGAATACAAAGCGATCGCGTTTCAGCCAGTCATCAAGGACGTCGAACCATCCTCTCTGTGGCACGCGGCCTACTGCTATTGTCATAAACGAGAAGTCTCCTAATAAAAAAAAGTATTTCGGGATTTGTTATTTATTGCTAGATCTAAATAAGTAGGTCTATCTAGGTCATCTTAAGACGACAATGAGAAAAGTTTACTTTTCTTTACTTATTATTAACTATATTAAAAGAAATCTGCATTAATTTCCAGGTGAGATTCTCACATCCCAGTGAAAATATGTCACCCTATGTTATGGCGTCGCTCGAAAAATAGCATCCAGCAACAGATTCAAAAACCTAAAGACAAAACAATATGTACACCATCGATATCATCGTTAGAAACACCGCCTTACCAATGTCGATCGAAAAAAAGGAAGCCCATGACGCAGAGAATGTTTACCAACAAGTCCTGTCGGCCATGAATTCTCAAGAAACTCAAGTCTTAGAATTGACCTGTGAAAAACAAGAAGGCAAAAAAGTAGCCGTCTTGAGTGACTCAATTGTCGCAGCCATCATCTCCCAAAAATCAGGAGCAGCAGCAACTGGTCGTGCTGCGGGATTCTTCTCTGCCACTGCAGCAGAATGAACTCATCGATGACTAAATATCATCAGAATTTAGAAAAGCCATCAGCAATTAAAGTTGACAATCTCAACTTTAGCTGGATGGCGGACAAAAAGGTACTTCAAGCTTGTTCTCTAGAAGTACCCCAAGGTGAATTTTGGATGCTGCTAGGCAATAACGGCAGTGGCAAATCTACCCTTTTAAAATTGCTTACTGGTTTATTAATCCCCGATTCGGGAACAGCCGCGATCGCAAACACCTTTGGCTTAGTTTTTCAAAACCCCGATCTCCAATTGGTGATGCCTACTGTCGCTGCTGATGTTGCCTTTGGTCTGGTCGCGGAGAATCTTTCAGCGATTGAGGTTCGAGAACGAGTCAGATCGGCTCTTGATGCAGTGAATTTATTAGATCTCGAAAGGAGACCGATTTACGCTTTGAGCGGCGGGCAAAAACAACGAATTGCGATCGCAGGAGCCTTAGCTCGCAACTGTGAAACTATTTTGTTTGACGAACCCACCGCGCTACTAGATTCTGATACTCAAATAGAGCTAGTAAGGCAGGTACAAAATCTTGTCAGAACCCAGGGAATTACTGCTTTATGGGTAACTCATCGCCTAGAAGAATTGGACTATTGTGACGGAGCATTTCTCCTGGAAGATGGCCGAGTAACAGCTCAGGGAGATCCTATGACCATGAAGAATAAACTATTACAAAAGCAATATTGATGAGTTTAAGTTTTTGTTAACATTTTTCTTTACAATGGAGGAACAGTTTTAATTTTTATTAATTAACATAAATGTCATGTCTGCTCCCCCTTACCAGGCATTCCTTCTCGTTGATGGTTACAACATCATTGGCAGTTGGTCTGACCTCAAGAAAAGTCGCGATCATCACGGATTAGAAACTGCTCGTCATGTACTCATAGAGTCTTTGGTAAATTTTGCGCCAATGGTTGAGTATCGCACTCAAATAGTTTTTGATGCTCATTTTCAAAATACTCCAAGCTATAGCGAAAAATATACTCCCTTAGTTTCTGTTCATTTCACCGCTTTTGCCGAAACTGCCGATACTTATATCGAAAAATTTTGTGCTTCCTTTAGAAATACCGAATATCAAGAACATAGTTCGCGGCTGATCGTGGCAACTAATGACCGTGCTCAGAAATTAACAGTTACGGGTTATGGAGCAGAATGTATATCCGCACAAAGACTTGCTGGAGAGGTCGAAATCACTTCACGCAGAGTAAAACGAAATGAGCGACCTAGTAAGAAATCTGCGG
>NZ_ALVZ01000010.1 GCF_000332055.1 Xenococcus sp. PCC 7305
GGAGGAATTCAACCTAAAGGGATAAGTTAGAAGTAGTTTTATCCTTCTGCCCTCTGCCCTCTGCCCTCTGCCTTCAAGGGCGAAGCCCCGTTAAAAAAGGCAATTTGGTGGTTTATTCTTGACAGCACAAGGATCATGGGAAGTAGTCTTTGGTTTGGTGGGATAATTTCCCCGAGGCATTGGTTTCTTTGTCATCGGAGTCTCAACCATTGGTGGCTTGTAAGTCTTCCTAATACGTTCTTTTTCTTGTTCTATGCGTTTAATTTCTTCGATACGGCTAATTTCTTCCTCAATTAGATTAATTTGATCGTCATAATCAGATTGATGCTGTTTAATCTGATTAGTAACTAAACGAGTCTTGTCAATTTCTTGTAACTTGTTCTGTACTTCTTGCCATTTTTGCTTAGCAGCCGTCAGTTGAGAAGTAGATTTCGCAGTTTTCGCTGTCTCTGTTTGTTCTGTCGCTACTTCAGCAATAGTTTCAACCTCTTCTAGCTTCTCTTGCGCCGCTTTTTCGACACCAATTTTATTAATAATTTCTTGCCTTTCTCTCTCGTATTCTTCCAGTTTTTTGGCAACTTCTGGATAGATCACAGCCTCGGGGGGAATTTCATTTAGTTGCTCAAGTGAGTTGTCGAGGGTTAACTTTGCTGTTTCTAATTCTTCTATATTTTTATAGTCATCAGAGGTGCTGATAACCTCATCACTTTGAGCCACAGCTTCTTGATAGGGTTGTAAAAAAGGATCAATACATGTCCCCTCAATTTTTTCTAATCCTGGCTGACAACGATTCACGATAGTATACACAGCAGTACCACCTGCGATCGCCAAGATTCCTGCTATAGTCACTATAATTGTTGTTCTTATTGGCAAAGACGGTTTTGGTTTTGAGATATTAGATTTAGAAACAGATTTTGTCAAGTCTGGGGAACTTGTTGTAGATGAAGGAGTTTCCGCACTTGGTGGGAAACTCGATTCTCTTGGTAATCCACAATCACCACAGTAAGGGGAATCACTATCATTCTCATAAGGGCCATGAGGTTCTCCACGACCAGGATAGGTTCTCCCATTTTTGGGGACTCCGTCACACATCCAACGTTTTGATGATGTCATATCTCAATTACCACTTCTACTACAAATGATAATATTGAAGCCTTGGTTAATTCAATGATTTAAAAAACTTCATAAAGAGATATTTGTCGTAATCTAGTTGAGGTTTAACTGTCAAATTTTGTCAGATCTAAGTACAATGACTAAAGTGTCAACATAATCGACCCCTGGAGAGATGGCAGAGTGGTTGAATGCGGTAGTCTCGAAAACTATTTTAGGATCAAACCTAACGGGGGTTCGAATCCCCCTCTCTCCGTTCCTACATGGCTTTGAGATAATCTCAAGGTCGCGATCGCTGTAGGTGACTTTTCCGACAAACCCTTCATAGACAACTAAGAAATTAGGTGGTTCTAGAGCCAGTGAATTTGGTAGGTTAGTTACATCGACATGAAAGCATGTGAGTTTGGCATGTTGATAAGCTCCGCTGGCTAAGTCAACATCTGATATCTGATCGCTGGTGAGTATGCCTTGTAAGTTTTGGGAATCACTTTGCTTAAATCCTTCTTGGGTGCTATCAGCCGAGGGAGCAAAACCCGACACGGGCTCGTATTCGATTCCGTCAATTTTGAATGCTAGGTCAAAACTAGTGAATCCTAGTTTTACGCCGTCTACTCTTTCGATTAGCCAACACCATGTGATTGTTGCTGTGGGTTGTGCGATCGTATTCTGGAACGTGGGATCTAAGGTTTTCATTCTACTACCCTAAATTGTTCTACTCTAATAACAAATCCCCAAAGTTCAATAGATGCCAAAGAAGATTAGAGAATTAAAATCAATGTTGTTGACAGCAATTCCAAATTCAAAAATTAAGAAGTATTTGCAGGGATGAAAGGTTCTGGTTCCGCATCGCCGAGCATAAAGTCGAGGAGATGGTGCCAA
>NZ_ALVZ01000011.1 GCF_000332055.1 Xenococcus sp. PCC 7305
TGGCACCATCTCCTCGACTTTATGCTCGGCGATGCGGAACCAGAACCTTTCATCCCTGCAAATACTTCTTAATTTTTGAATTTGGAATTGCTGGTATTACTGGCAGGGCAATCGCACACGTTTCTTAACATTTAGGAAGGAGCAAGACTGAGGCAATTGAGCACAGTTTCGAGATAACGATTATCCCAACCAGCTTTGAGACGCTTGTTTTCAATACCTATCTTGGTAGTCTTTTCATGAGATAACAGGTTCACGCCGATATGATGTATCAGAGCTAGATTTTCTGCACTATATCCCTGACAAGAGCGCCACCTATCTTCTTGAAAACTGACATCTAAGACCCAATGTAATTGATTTTCAATACTCCAATGATTTCGAACAGCATTAGCAAACCTTTTGACATCACATTCGAGACTCAGGAGATAGTAACGTTTCTCAACATTACTGATTTGACCATTGAGCCGACGTTCAGACTCCACCATGCCAATACTTTTCAATTGAGACCATTTGTTGGCTCCTAACAAATATTCAGTATTTCCCATCACGGCATAACGACGAATTTCCAGGCGTCCATGTCCCTTGTCAATCGTGGAATGAAATTGATTCCCAAACTGGTTCCAGCCTTGCCTACGTGCATGGTCGAACAATTGAGTTACATCCTCATAAAGGTTACCTTGATTGGCTTTGAGGGCTAAGACATAATCCGCTCCCTGCTCAATAATCGTCTTGGCAATCTCAGTTTGACAACCCATTGCATCAATACTAACTAAACAACCTCGAATCTCTAATAACTTGAGCAGTTCTGGAATCGCCCTAATCTCATTGGACTTCTCATCTACTTTTCTTTGACCCAGAACCAGACGATTGGTAGCTGACCAGACACTGACCATATGGATAAAACTGCGGTTATTTCCAGCGACCCGGGCGCCTCGTAGCGTTTTGCCATCCACATTTAAGAGTTCTCCATTGGTGACTTGATGAACGGCTTGCATCCAACTCATGAAACAGCATTGGAGTTCTTCTGGATTCAAACGAGCGAATAACCGAGCAAAGGTATCATGGGAAGGAATGCCATTAGGTAACGCCAAAAAAGTTTTTAACCATTCCTGTTTTGTACGACCATATTCAGCTATTGCTTCCCAATCATTGGCACCGCAAATCGTCGCGCATAGAGTGATAACAATAATATCAAGCAACAGATGGTCAATACTGTGTTCTGCTCTCGGGTCTCTTAAACTACTGAAGTGTTCTTCAATTAGGGCTGTTGGCGATGAAGATTCGTATCTTGACATTTGATCTCACTTAAGCTCTTGTTAACAGAAAGTTGATGTGGAAGCATCCTAACTGATTCCGTATTATCTTCACTCACCAATAGCTATTGTTTCAAAATATTTTACGTGTTTATTGCATATCTTTAAGAAGTGTGTGCGATTGCCCTGGTATTACTGGTAGGGCAAACGCATCTTAAATTAGGAAACACCTCGGTGAGTCTTGTAGGGTTAAAAGTATTGCCAGTCAATCAGTTAACCCGATGAAAACCAAGCCAAAATTCAGCATTGCCGAGCATTTTGAAACAGTAGAAGATCCCAGAATAGAGCGTAGCAAGGAGTATCTGCTCATTGACATTCTCACCATAGCTATTTTATCAGTGATCTGTGGTGCCAATGGCTGGGTGGGAATGGAAACTTATGGCAAGGCTAAGGACAAGTGGCTTAAAACCTTTCTCGCCTTGTCAAATGGAATACCAAGTCATGATACCTTTGCGCGAGTCTTTGCTCGTCTGAATCCAGAGCAATTACAAGAAAGCTTTCTGAGTTGGATCACAGCAGTTAAGAAAGTGAGTAAAGGTGAAGTGATTGCCATTGATGGCAAAACAGTTCGTCGCTCCTATGACAAAGGTAAGAATAAAGGAGCCATTCATATGGTTAGCGCTTGGGCAAGTCAGAATAGATTAGTGTTAGGCCAAAGGAAAGTTGATGACAAGTCCAATGAAATCACTGCCATCCCAGAACTGTTAAAGGTCTTATACCAATTCGCGTTCGAAAGTGTAATTTGATAAGGTACGAAACTGGAATGTCAGATGGTTGAGGAATCATGCCCAGAGTCAGTCGAGTTTTACC
>NZ_ALVZ01000012.1 GCF_000332055.1 Xenococcus sp. PCC 7305
AAGTAATAAGTAATAAGTAATGAGTAATAAGTCTTGATACATCAGCTTTTTGCCCTTCGTTGATAGATAGCTTATTTACGCCCGCGTCCACTAGCTTCTCCTATGCGATCGCCAATTTCTCTTTGAATCTTCAGAGACTCTTGACTTCCGCCTAGCGGCTACTAAACACTTTTTAGATAACCGAGTTTTTTTAAGCCATCACCAATAATTTCTTGAATGACTACCTTTTCCTCATCGTTAAATCTTTCCTTCCAAGCTCCTGCCTTGGCAAATTGGATGGTTGTCCCAATCCCCTTTTGATCCGCAGGAATATTTTTGGCTGATGAGTTGTGAATAATTGAAGCTAGTTTATCTTTGCTAATATCTATGCCCATAAAATCATAGAGCTTTTGAACTTGCCCAGAGGTATTTTCTAATAATTGTTCGTAGCGAATGAGATAACGTAAATCTTCATCATGCTTGTCATAGGTGTCGAGCAAAACTTCCACTAATTTTGCCCATCTTCGGGAATTCAAAAGTATCGAAGTTCGTCTTCTGGCGCCAGCAAGAGGTTTAAAAGCACCCCCAGAATTTTTCTCGGCATAACCACCTTTAGATAAGGCAGTAATTAGAGAATTAATTACATCGCGACCATCTCGAAGCAAAATCAATATTTTTGACTGGGGAAGGCAATCTGTAATCAGATCTGCTGCCATGCTTCCATTGGGTTCTTTGATAATAATCGTCGAATTAAGATCCTGAAACTGAGCATGAACGCGATGCAATATCAGTTTTCTGACATAATGTTGCCAAACATCTTTGTATTCAGTAGAAAAAAAGTAAGGTTTGCGTTCAGCCTGTTCTTCGTATCGGCGAATATAAGTATTTCCCAATTCTCTAGCATCGGCAAGATGAGAACCAATTAAGGGCTCCCCCATCAATTTGGTTTTATGACTTAATAATTGAACTGATGTCCAGGTGGTGCCACTTCTGGGAGAAGCAAAGATCCAAACTAAATTTTTTTCTAAAGCTAATTCTTGTTCTGAAGATAATTCAATTATTTTAGACATAAAATTTTCAAGTATCTAGGGGGAATCTTTAAATATAATTTAGTGTTCCCAAAGAGATACATTCTCTATTAGTTAGAATTACTTCGATTGTTAATTTGGTTTGAGAAGGAATAGCCGAACTTGCCAAGGCGATCGCAAAACCACTATTTTGGGCATTACTAACTCCATAAACCTGGGCCACATCAGGTCGTGATAAATCAACAGATGTTTCTGCTAAAACCTTGCTATTATGACGAATCTCAATTTTGCTCGCAGCCGCATTTTTTCCGATGACCCAACCATTAATATTAATTATTTTATTACTGGTAAAAATAGGGAACAAAGGACAATCAATATGAAACCCAATGAGACCTGCTCTAAATTTTGTTTCTGATGTAGGGATAAAGTCAATTTCTTTACTTGGAGTAATATATTTATTTAGCCAATAATTAATTTGTTGAGTTTCTAGTTTTGCCTGAGATAAATCCTGTTGTAGTTGATGAATTAAAAACTGCGATCGCTGATATTCTGCTAAGGTAGATTGGATCAATACTGATTCCTGACGACGTTTTGCTCTAAGATTCAGAGCATTTTGGTACAGCTGTAAATCCTCAAGATTTAACCTAGAGATTTGGTTTATTAAAGTAGTGTTAGATAATATTTCTTGTAAAGATTTTTGATATTTATGATAGAGATTATTATTTTTAATAATGGGCTCCACCTTTGGCCATTCCATTATTTTTTGGAGATCTTGCAAGTCCTCTTGGTAAAATTCTTGAATTCCGACAAAATCAAACTCTTGAAGCTTAATCCCTTTAATATGTTTTGCCAGAAAATTCCTCATCGCGGGAATTTGGGCGAATTCTAAAATATTGAGATTATTATTTAATAGTTGAGCATGAATGGCATTTTCATGGTCTTTAATAGTTTTAGCAAAAAAATATTCAGAAATTAGTCTAAAAATTGGATGTCTTAGCCAAACAATTCTCTTTGCTTGGGGGTAATATCCTTGATATTTCTTGGGAAGAAAATGACCGTGAATAACTTTTGCACTGTACGTGATCTGGCTATCTGGTTGATGAATTTTATTGGGAGGGTAATCACCAATTACTCCATTCATTCCATAGGCTTCCTCCAAGGCGTGGCGGAATGCAGTGCCTGCTGTTTTAGGAATATGAACTGATAATAATTCAATCATTATTAATAAGTAATAAGTAATAAGTAATAAGTAATAAGTAATAA
>NZ_ALVZ01000013.1 GCF_000332055.1 Xenococcus sp. PCC 7305
GGTAAAACTCGACTGACTCTGGGCATGATTCCTCAACCATCTGACATTCCAGTTTCGTACCTTATCAAATTACACTTTCGAACGCGAATTGGTATTACCTATCATCCCTCAGTTATTTGACGCACAACCATCTCCAGTTTTGATTTTGCATAGTTCTTTAGTTGAATTCACTAAATTTAGCGTCTCAATATTCTCTAGAGAAATATCTGTAATGTTAGAATCCTCATTAGCCAAAATTTCTACTATATTTTCTTTTGCGTTTGCAATTGCTTCAGATACTGTCTCAATAATTACAATTAAATTGACAAACACTTTAATATAATTCATAGTAATTTATACTGTTCAATGGTTTTAGATACTCCAGTTGCCTTCATTATTTTTAATCGTCCAGATTTAACTAAGCTAGTTTTTAGCAAGATAAGGGAGGCTAAACCAAAAAAGTTATTAGTTATTGCTGATGGGCCGAGGTTTTTAGAGGAGAAAGAGCTTTGTAAAAAAACAAGATCAGTAATAGAACAAGTTGATTGGAATTGTGAAGTTCTAACTAACTATTCTGACACCAATAAAACTTCTCCAATTAGATGCCTTAGTGGTTTAAACTGGGTTTTTTCTTTGGTAGAAGAGGCTATTATCTTAGAAGATGACTGTTTGCCAACTCTTTCTTTCTTCTACTTTTGTCAAAACCTAATTAATAAATATCGCCATGATGAGAGAATTATGAGTATAAGTGGAAGTAACTTTCAATTTGGTAAAAGTCGTACTTCTTATAGCTACTACTTCTCTAAATATGCACATATTTGGGGATGGGCTACCTGGAAGAGAAGTTGGTCTAACATAGATTTTGAGATGAAAAAATGGGAGAATTTTAAGAAAGAACAACTCCTAAAATTTGTTTGTGAAGATCCCTATGAATTAAAATTTTGGACAAAAATATTTGACAAATGTGTTTATGAAAACGATTTACATTGGGATTGTTCTTGGCTTTTTACTTGTTGGAGTAGAAGTGGACTTACTATTCTCCCAAATAAAAATCTGGTTTCTAATATCGGTTTCAGAGAGGATGCCACACACACTACCTCAGCTGATAATCCAAGAGCGAATTTACCTACGATAGATATTTGGAATATCAAGCATCCTCCTTTTGTCGTACAACACAAAGAAGCAGACGAATTTACATTTGATACAAGTTTTGGTGGATATTATATGAAACTTTCAAAAAAACCGAGCTAAAATTCACAGGCACTGGTCTGCGGAAAGGAGATAGAGTCAAAGCCTCTGCTGTTGAGGGTTTCTATGATGCTCACGGGACGAGAACAAAACCCCATTTTCATTGTTGGAGTGATACTGTCAGGTTAACGAAGTGGCGTATGAAATAATGGGGAAATGAAAAATAATCCCTACGCACGCCACCGATTCCCCGCAGAAATAATCAGTCATTGTGTCTGGCTCTATAATAGCTTCTCCTTAAGTTTGCGCGATATTGAAAAGATGATGCTCTACAGAGGAGTGAAAGTAACTTATGAAAGTATCAGAGATTGGGTCAATAAATTCAGCCTTCCTATCGCTAAGAAAATCAGAACCAATCGTCGAAAATCAACTAATAAATGACATCTAGACGAGGTCAGAATTGTCATTACAAGGATTAGTACATTGGTTGTGGCGTGCAGTGGATATTGAAGGACAAGTCCTCGATATCTTGATTCAAAAACGACGCAATAAGAAAGCTGCTAAAAGATTATTCAAAAAGCTCGTAAAGAAACAAAAATTGACTCCTGGGGTGATAGTTACTAATAAGTTGAAGAGTTATGGAGTGGCAATTAAAGAAATAGAATTAGAAGCAGACATAGACAGCATAAGAGATTGAACAATCAAGAGAAAAATTCACATCAATGGACGAAATTAAGAGAAAAGAAGATGAGAAAATTTAACTCAGTAAAACAAGCTCAAAGATTTTTATCAGCAGGAGAGTTAATTTATCAACACACTCAACCTCCCAGGCATAAATTATTAGCCGCTATGACGAAAGAAATGATGAAAAAAGGAATAGAAGATTTGAAAGAGTTCACCAGAGTTACTGTATCTAATCAAGCCTAAGTAGTAGCCTTATTCAGGGTTATTGTGATTTTTGCTCTTTCCCATTATTCAACCTGACAATACCGGCAAAGTTGCTTTTTTTGGGATTGAGGGCACAGGTTCATATGGTCGAGAGCTAACAAATTTTCTGATAAATCATAAATTTTCTGTAGTTGAAGTTGGGCGTTTAACACGCAGTTCAAATACACGACTTGGAAGGTTAGCAGAAAAATGAGAAAGTAAAGAAGGAAATATAAGTCAAGAAAAATGCTTCCTCTAGTTGGCATACCCAGAACGATT
>NZ_ALVZ01000014.1 GCF_000332055.1 Xenococcus sp. PCC 7305
CGACAATACGGATGGAAAAATATGGCTCAAGCTCAACGGCTTTGTTCAAGATCCTTAGCTCTGCTCATGGATGTTTTTATAATGAAATAGCCCTGGGTAATGAGTAATGGGTAATAATGATGTTTCTATTCAGGAACGCTCTGAAAATTTTGCGATTAGAGTGATCAAAGCCTACACAGAAATTAACAGGAATAACCACTATAATGACGCAGTAGCAGTAATATCAAAGCAATTTCTGAGTAGTGGTACCAGTGTTGGAGCAAATGTCGCAGAGGCAATTTATGCTCAGTCAAATAAGGATTTTATTAGTAAATACTCTATTGCCTTAAAAGAGGCAAGTGAGTCTCGCTATTGGATCAAAATAATGATTAAATCAGAAATAGTTTCAGAAAATAAGATGAGCTTACTACTTGAGGAATCAGAGAGAATACTTAAAATATTAACGACGATAATTAATAAATTAAAAGCAAAAGAAAAATAAAATCGAATGTGACAGTAAAAGATGCAATATAAAATTTAGATATTTAGGTTATTAAATTAAGGATGAAAGTTACTACCAAAAAAGATGTGATGAAACTTTTAAGAAATCGTCAATCTGAATTAGAGCAATTTGGAGTAAATCGTCTTGGCTTGTTTGGTTCTTTTGTTCGTGATACAGCAAGCAAGGAAAGTGATGTTGATGTTTTAGTTGTTTTTGAATCTTCTCGGAAAACCTTTGATAATTTTATGAACTTATCATTTTTTCTAGAAGGTTTATTAGGAAGAAAAGTGGATTTAGTGACAATTGATTCTCTCAGTCCTTATATTGAAGAAAATATTTTACGAGAGGTTGAATATGTCTAGAAAGTTTAAAGCTTTTTTACAACATATTCTTCATGAAACTGAATATTTACTTTTAACGTCTAAAGATCTAAGCAAAGATTCTTTTCTAGGAGATGAAACCTTAAAACGAGCCTTTAGTCGTAGTTTGGAAATTATAGGAGAAGCAGTAAAACAATTACCTGATTCTTTCCGTCAACAGTATCCAGAAATTGAATGGCGAAAAATGGCAGGAATGCGAGACAAATTAATTCATCAATATTTTGGAGTTGATTACGATATAGTTTG
Source organism: Xenococcus sp. PCC 7305 (assembly GCF_000332055.1). Classification (GTDB taxonomy): domain Bacteria; phylum Cyanobacteriota; class Cyanobacteriia; order Cyanobacteriales; family Xenococcaceae; genus Xenococcus. Next base: position 1,108 of record NZ_ALVZ01000014.1, read on the forward strand.
GGATGTCGTTGTCAACGAAATTCCTATTCTTCATCTTAAAGCTAAAGAGCTTTTACAAAATATAGTTTGATTTTTCTGGCAATCTCTCTGTTAATAATGATTTTTCAGCTAGTCTCGGAACGGCGATCGCGTAGCGCCTCGCGATCAGTGAGACCGCGTTTTGCCTAGTAACGCTGGGAAAATGTTCGAGAAATATGTTTAAAGAATCTCCTGCTTCTAAATAATCAATTAAGTTTTTTTATCTGTTTATTATATCGTTTTTCATAAAAAATCATTATTTATATGTTTTTATGATATCATTAAAACTATAGTCAAGTTGATGGTGTAGTTTACCTATGGCAAAGAAACCAATTAAGCTATCCAGCATAGATGAGGATATTCTGACAGTCTTGCTGGGTAGAGAATTATACGGATTAGAGCTTTTGGACTATATCAATCCAGGTCGCCCAGGTCTTCCGCTGACCTATGGCAGTATCTATCCAGCATTAAACCGATTGGAGAAAAAGGGACTGATCGAATCGCGTTGGGGTGATGAGAGTACGGGTTCTAGTGGGGCAAGACGGAAGTATTACAAGGTAACAGGGTTGGGTGCGAGCTGTTTATCGGATGTGCAGAATTATCGTCTGATGCTCTCTCAAAGAACAGTTTTTGGTTAATTCAGGGTAAAAGTTCGATTCAGTTACAAGGAGTGTTGGGAGCTTGAGAATATGGATAAAAAGGATGGGCAAAAAGTAAAAAAATATTGGCGCAATAACTTCGTTCTAGCAGTTGGAGTAATTAGCAGTTTAGGATTCTTTTCCTTTGTCGCAAAAGAAGGTTGGCAGACTTTCAAACGAGATCCAGCCCCAGAAAATATTGTGATTTTAGAGAAGAATATAGAACCTTTATTAATTCTAGAAGCACCACAAGATCTTTCGGATCTAAATTTGGAGATCCAAACTTTATTAAAAAACTTAAAAAGCCCAGAATATTCAATAGAAGAAAAGCAGATTATCATCAAAACACTAGAGGAAAAGCTAAAAAAATCTAATTTTGGAGTTTCCCGTCATTTGGCTTGGAATATATCTCATTTACTGCAAGTAGAAAAAGCTTTATCTAAGTCAAATATATCTGGCCATGAACTAAAGCAGTTGGTTGCAACTCTAGATCATTCTCTCTGGCATTCTTTCCAGTTTCTCTGTTATCGAAATTATGTATCACATTTTTCTCCAAAATTGTCACATTATTTATCGTGGTATTTATCGTGGTATTTAGAGCGGGTTTCTGTGCGGGTTTTTGAGCGGGATTT
>NZ_ALVZ01000015.1 GCF_000332055.1 Xenococcus sp. PCC 7305
CGACAATACGGATGGAAAAATATGGCTCAAGCTCAACGGCTTTGTTCAAGATCCTTAGCTCTGCTCATGGATGTTTTTATAATGAAATAGCCCTGATGAGGATGTGGGTTATCGGACAATTTCTCGTCCTTTGGTGGAAGCGATTCGCAATGCGAAGCTGCGCGTGAATATTGAGCTTTTGCGGCCTGGTACTTATGAGGCTTTAGAACGACATCTTGAGAGCAAGGGAAGCGGATATTATCATATTGTGCATTTTGATGTCCATGGAGCGTTGATAGCTCACCAAGATTATCAAAGGTATCGGGAGCAAGTTGAACAGCAAAAAGAAATTGAAAATAATCCTTATGTGTTTAAGGGCAGATATGGCAGAGAAGAGATTGCAAAATATGAAGGTTTAAAAGCATTTTTGTCTTTAGAAGGAGCCGAGAAAGGGGAACATGATTTTGTTGAAGCGACAGAAATCGCTAATTTACTAACAGGGAAAGGAATTCCCGTTTGTATTCTCAATGCTTGTCAGTCGGGAAAACAACTCAATCAGTCGGAAGCAACAGACAATCGCGAGACTAGCTTGGGTAGTCGCCTGATGAATGCGGGAATGCAAATGGTGGTTGCTATGAGTTATTCGGTAACGGTGACAGCAGCAGAAATTATTATGGAGCAGATTTATCGGCATCTGTTCGCACAGCAGGATATTTATCAAGCGATTCGTTTGGGCAGAAGAGAATTATATAACCGCAAAGGCAGAAGGGCTTATTACAATACGGAAATTGAACTGGAAGATTGGCTCTTGCCTGTGACCTATTGCAATGGCAAGGTTGATTTTAATTTGAGGGCATTTTCTCCCGAAGAAGAGGAGAATTATTACCTAAGTCTGGATAGTAAATATGAGTTTCAGAAACCAAACTATGGTTTTGTGGGTAGGGATTTAGATATTCTTTTGCTCGAAAAGGCTTTGCTCAAGCATAATATCCTTTTGTTGCAGGGCATGGGCGGTACAGGGAAAACCACGCTGTTAAATTATCTGCGGGAATGGTGGCAGGTTACGAATTTTGCGGAGGATATTTTCTATTTTGGTTACGACGAGAAAGCTTGGACGCTGCAACAGATTGTTTTTGCTATTGGGCAGAAAATATATGATCGCTTTGAGTTTGGGACTTTTCAGGCTCAGAAGCTGACGGTGCAATGGCGCAAGCTAGCGGACAAGTTACGCACAGAATCTTATATTCTGATTTTGGATAATTTGGAGTCGGTGACGGGGCAACCTTTAGCGATTCAAAATACCCTTGACGAGTCGGCGCGGGAGGAGATTCGGAAGTTTTTGGCTGCTTTGGTAGGTGGGAAAACTAAGGTTGTTTTGGGTTCAAGGATTAGAGAAGATTGGTTACGGGAAACTACTTTTGGAGACAATATTTATCGGTTAAAGGGTTTGGATGCCCAAGCGCGGACTGATTTGGCAGAGAATATTTTACAAAAGGTCAATGGTCGCACTTCTTGGGATGAGGTTAAAAGCGATCAGCAGTTTGACCGGTTGATGAAGCTTTTGGCGGGTTATCCTTTAGCGATGGAAGTGGTATTGGCGAATTTGAAGCAACAATCACCATCGGAAATTTTGGAGCAGTTGGCAACGGCGGAGATGGATGCTGGGGGAGAGGATCGGACGAATAATATTATTAAATGTATTGATTATTCCCATAGTAATTTGTCGGAGTCGGCACAGAAGTTATTGTTATTATTGGCTCCGTTTCGGGGATTTATTAATACTTTAGCAATTCCGAATTATGTGGAAGAGTTGGGAAAGTTGGAGCCGTTTCAAGATTATGAATTGGAGCAATTAGAAGTTGCAGTAGCTGAAGCGGTGAATTGGGGTTTGCTGTCGCCGATGAGTCAGGATTTGCCGCAACTGTTGACTATTCAACCAGTTTTGCCCTATTTTTTGCAAACTAAGCTCAAAGAAGTTGAGGAAGAAACCAGAGCGGCTTTGCAGGAAGGATTTAAGAATCACTACAAAGGATTGGCGCGTTCTTACAATGATTGGATGAAATCAAAAGAGCCGCAGAAAAGACAAATGGGGATAGCTTTTGTGCGCTGGGAATATGAAAATCTTTATCAAGGGTTGCAGATTTGTTTAGAGCAACAGGAAAGAGTTTATACAATTTGGATTTGTTTATATGATTACTTGGGATTAGTTAGTAATAAAAATGAACAATTACAACTCACCCAAGATTTATATGAGAAGTTATCTAAATTAACGCCTGAAAATAGCTATGAAGGATGGGAAAGGGATATTATTCCAATTTCAGGAAATTTAGCTAATTGCTACCAAGGAAAACAAGATTATGAAGCAGCTAAAGAAATTCATCAAAATATAGCAAATTTGGTTCCTGACTTAAAAAACCTTGAAGATAGCCAAAAAAAATCTTACCTTGCTACTGCTAACCACCAATTAGGGAGAGTAGCCCAACAATTAAGGCAATACCAGCAAGCCAATGATTACTATCTCCAAGCTTTGGATATC
>NZ_ALVZ01000016.1 GCF_000332055.1 Xenococcus sp. PCC 7305
TGTTGCCATCGTTGGTGACGACAATCTCGTAGCTGGCCACATCCCCTGCTTCATCTACAGAACCACCGGCACCATCTCCTCCTACATCAGTTACTGTTTTCGAAATCGTGTACTCAGGATCAGCCGTTACATCCGTCGGCTCTATATCAGAGTTATTAGCTGTATTCGTATCGTTAATTGATGTGACAGTGACGTTATTAAATAAATCTCCATTGGCGAGGGAATCGTCTCCATCAGTAGGTGCCGTGTCCAGAATCTCAACAGTGACTTCGACAGTAACGGTTTCGAGAGGCTCAAGGAATTGTAAGTCGCCTGTAATTGTCCCACCATTAGCTGAGCCATCGTGAACAATATTGGTGTCTGGGGTGATAAATCCAACTGTATCTGTGACTGTGGCACTAACAAAAGCGACGTTAGGATCTAGAGTATCTGTCAAAACTACACCATTGGCAACAACTTCATCAGAGTTGTTAGTCACCTCAATAGTATAGGTAAACTGATCGCCTATTTGTAGAGTAGTGGGAGCTTGTGGATCAGGATTAGTTGTTACTATGCTGGGATTATCACTTTTGATAACCGACAGATCGGCTTCGAGACTAAATAACTGACCGACTTGTTGTAGAGGTACGGTCTGATTACCAGTATTAATAGTTTCTCCAGTCTCAACAGTTCCAGAGGTTTCTGCACTTATTAGTCTTGATTGAACAGTATTTCCCTGAACAGGCTCCATGATTTCATCATCAAGAACCAACCAGGCTTCGACAACTACAGTTTCTCCTGGGTCGAGATTGTCAATTACAAAGGTGCCTTGAATTTCCGTTCCTACTATTGACCAGTTGAGACTACTTACCGTCGCATCTGTATCATTGACAGTGTTGGGATCATTGGTATCAACAAAGGCGGCAAGAACGCCAAGATCTTCATCGTAACCATAGTCACCCCCTGCTGTAGTTTCAGTATCCCAGCCAGCAACAAAGGTTATACTATCTCCTGGAGGTGCACCTGCATCTACCTCAATTCGGAAGAAGAACGGGACAATTTGCCCTATGGCTAAATTTCCGGGGGATAGAGACTCAACGCTAGTATCATCCTCAGCTCCAGCTAAATCGTCACCTGGGTCTCGACCAGAAGGCAAAGGATTGCCTGTGATTACTGTGAATAGCGAACCAATAATTTTGGGGTAATTATTAGGGTTTGCAGCACTAAAGTCAAGACTATAATCACCACCAGCCATAGTTAAATCTCCTTGTTGGATAAGTTGTTGTGTTGTTTTTTTGCCCGAACAATTGTGTTAAAAATCTTTATCATGCAGCCATAATTGACTTCCAAGAGGTCTGATTCAAAAATTTGGTTGCCAATATATCTTGGAAAGCATCCCAATCGGTTTGCCAATTTTTAAGCTGATTTTGCAGAATATTTAACTTGTCTTTCTCATTTTCCCTAACCAGATCATGGTGGAAGTTCCCAGAGAATAGAATCGAAGAAATTGCCTCTTGCCCGAACATTTGTAACTTTGCTTCTTTAATATTCAAACGCAGTGGCACTTTGTTGAGGCTATACATTATATTTATCCCAGTCTGCATGGTTTTATCCCCTACTTCTTGCCAGGCACCAGGAGATAGGATTTTTTCTGTAATATATTTATGGGCAGTCTCAGAACTATCGCCAAAAGTAGCAAATAGCCGAGGTTTGATCCCCACGGCACGATAATCTAAATTAGGTAGAGCGGCAGCATATTTACTCACTAGTTCTGCGATTTTCATCCCCTCAGAAGTTTTTGGCTCAACCATTCCTTCGGAAACAGAAACATTACCTGACTTGGCCTTAATCCTGATGCCATTTTTGAGGACAATTTTAGTTGATCGGTCTGATAAAACTGGTGGTCTTGCCAATTCCCAGTCCGTGGCCATAGCCCCACTACTTTTAAGAAAATCATAGGTTAAAATATCGGGATTATGATCTCTAACTGCGATGACAATTGAGAAGTCTTTAATCTTGAGATTTTTTGCCATAAAAAATATCTTAAGCTACGTCTTTAGCATTCATAGTTTAACCTTGAAAATAAATTATGCCAGTCGTACAAAAAGTTTTTACATTAAGCAAGTTGGCTGATGGATTAAAGTTTTGGGCTAATAGCGAAACACATTCATTGAGCTGGGGGGGGGATCGCATAATAGTAAAAGCATTGGTTCATCATCCTATTCGAAATTCAATGTGTTTGAGAATACATAAAAGTTAATAAAAAACATTCTAAATTACTATCGAAATATAATCTTCTTCTGTTCAGCCTTAATCTCTTTTTTCACTTTTCAAAAATAAATTTTAAAGGCCAAATATTTGCATTTTTTTTAGCAAAAAATTACGATTAGTGAAGAATGTCATCTCAATTTTTGTTTAGTACGGATGTTTTGTGGTGAGACTTGAAGCTGAGTATACGAGAAGAAATAATATGTCTTAGGTATTTTCTAAATTAAAATAAAACCCACAAACCATTGGTTGTGGGTTCTTGATTAGCTTTGAGTATCAGTAAGTTTAGCTAATAAGACGATAACTATGTCAAAGTCCAATTACCATCACCTAGATCATGAACTGAAATATCCAAATGGGGATGAAGTTTCGCAATTACGTTATTAGA
>NZ_ALVZ01000017.1 GCF_000332055.1 Xenococcus sp. PCC 7305
AAGGTCTCAACTTTTTCAATTCTGTTCCTGAACAGCTTAAATCTATGACTTACTTTCCTCATTTGAGAATTACGTTTTAGAACGCGAATTGGTATAATCATGGTACATAGTGCATCAATTCAAGAGCGTAGAGGCTTTAAATTACTCTCTTTCAAGATTCGGCACCTCTTCCCAAACTTGAAAGTAATTTGGGTCGATGGAGGATATGATGGTCAACCATTACAGCTCTGGGTTAAACGTTGGTTTAATTGGATAATCGAAACCATCAAACGGAATCAAGACAGCAAAGGGTTTGAGGTTTTACCTAAAAGATGGGTCGTGGAACGCACTTTTGGTTGGTTTGGAAGATATCGTCGTTTAAGCAAAGATTATGAATATTTACCGACTACCAGCGAAACCATGATTTATATTGCCATGATAAATCTTATGTTAAGACGTTTAACTTGGAGTTCTTCCAGTCAATTCTCTACCTAGTTTTAAATTATCAAACATGCTCTCTTAGAGATATCTTCATCGCTTGTGTCGATGGCTTAACCGGATTTCCTGAAGCGATTGAAACCGTATTTCCCCAAACCAGAGTGCAATTATGTATTGTGCATTTAGTTCGTAATTCCCTCAAATATGTTTCTTACAAAGACCGAAAAGCTGTCGCTGCTGACCTGAAAAAAGTTTATGGAGCTAATACTGAATCCGAGGCGGAACAGGCTTTAGTCGAATTTGGGGAGTCTTGGGACCAGCAATATCCCACGATCGCTAAATCTTAGCTGAATCATTGGGAGAGAGTAATTCCCTTCTTTGCTTTTCCTCACGATATACGTAAAGCGATTTATCTGACTGCCTGACACAAGTACCTTAAAGCCTTACTCTGTAAGGTGTTTGTGAGTTATTGTTCAAAGGCGATTTTAGGGTAACGCGATCAGTTGAAACCATTGATACATGGGACTGGAAAAATCCAATTTTTACGAAAAATCAAGGGATTGGCATAGATGTGTCAGGCAGTCAGGCGATTTATACCACCAATGCCATTGAATCTATGAACATGACTCTGAGAAAAGTTTTACGCAATCATCGTTCTTTTCCAACCGATGAGTCGGTGATGAAAGTAATTTTTCTAGCAATCAACAATATTTCAAAGAAATGGACAATGCCAATTCGAAATTGGAAAAGTGCTTTGAATCGATTTGCGATTGAATTTGAGGGTAGATTTCCTTTATAGGTATTTACTCCTGACACAAACTATTTGACAATCTCTTGTCGATGATAAAATTGGGTTCTTAATTCATCTAACGTTCGTTTAAACGCTCTAAAAGCCTATACTTTATAGTCGTACTTTAGTGTCATTGTTAAGGCTTAAGAGCTCGCGGGCTTGGCGAATCAACAGCTGTCCCTCAGGGGTTTGTGATAATCTATCCAAAACTGAAACAAGCTGTCTTGTTTGTTCTAAAATCAATTTATTTTTGTGTTGCGTTTCTGCGGCAATAGATAAATTATCTTTGTCATAGCCCTCTATATATTTTGCGTATGCCGATCCCTCAGTAAAGTAGCGTCTTAAACCACCTTCACCACATTCAGTCAATTGTTGTAGCTCTTCCATAAAAGCCAGACACTCTATTCTTTTTATGTCATTGTTTATAAAGACTGCTAATTGCTCATCACCCGTAAATTTAGAATAATCATCAATCTTTTGAAAAGGCATAATCGCTACAGTAGAAATATTGTTTTTACGTGCGGCTTCGATAATATCTTCAAGTTGGCGAGCTGCCTTATCTACCGCCTCCAACATAGATGGTGTGAAACGTTGATCATCAGGAGATGCTGTTAAGATAGTAACATTGGGTTCTTGATTTATTTGATATCTTTCTAGGCTTTTTGTAAAACTCATAATTTTCATCTCCTTTTTAGTATTATTGGTAAGGCTTAATGGTTAATAGGCTTTGGAAATAAAAGTTTAGCTCCCGGGAGTATGCGCTCATTTGTCTAAGACTGTAAAAACCTGTTGATGCATCAAATATTTGATATTTAATAGTTCTGGACATGTATCTATTCTATTAATTCAGATACATATATTTGAATTAATAGAATAAGGTTCAGCGAAAAACTTATATAAGATATTCCCTTATAAAATTTGATGAAGCTTTCAACAAATGTTGTATTTAATAAGTAAATATATTCATGCAAAAATATGACATAATGGATGGCTAATTTGTTTAATTTAGACTATTTTGCAATGAAAAGTGAATTGAATAATATATTATTTTATGTGGTGTTGTATTGTTTTAGCCCAAATATTCTCATTAAAAACTAATAGTAACTATGGCTTTCGGGTTGGTATTAGTCATCAATTTAGCACTCAAGGAAATCGAATTGGTTTTAATATTAGTTCTTTTGGTAGAAATAATAATATTGATACCGAAGCATTTTTAAGTTGGTCATTGTATAAGAATTTTTCTCATATAGAGACAAACCAATCTGGTCGTGAAAGTCAATTAACTTTTGGGTTAACTCAGGGATTCGGTAAGACAAAAGGTCTTTTAGACAATTATGATTGGTCTCTTAGTAGTAACAATACGGATAGAAACAATAGCATTGGTTTATACACGACAATTTATAATGACACCTATCAAACCAGTCAGAGATTATTAGGGTTTGGAATAAACGTAGAAAAGTTTAATTTTCATTTTGAAAAT
>NZ_ALVZ01000018.1 GCF_000332055.1 Xenococcus sp. PCC 7305
CATATGCCCCAATAATCAGGTCAGCTAGTCCATCACCATTAACGTCTCCTGCCCCACTTACCGATCTGCCTGAATAACCATTAGCATCAATACCATTGAGAACAAAGCCATTGCTGCCATCGAGGGCGGATAAATCAATTGATGAGCTGAGATTGCTACTACCGAATACCACATAGCTCTCTCCTGAATAATTGCCATTGGGATCTGCGTTAGGTGCCCCAATAATCAGGTCAGCTAATCCATCCCCATTGACATCCCCCGCACTACTTACTGAAATGCCTGATTCATCATCTGCATCAATACCATTGATGACAAACCCATTGCTGCCATCTAGGCTTGAAAGCTCGATCTCTGCTGGATAAGGTATCGGATCATCATTAGCAACGGGAGGGTCAAAAATCCCAGAATAAGCTTGTTGAGTTTCTTGGTTAAATATTATTTCTGCATTATCCGCTTCTGAGTTATCACCAACAGCAATATCAAGTTGCCAATTTCCTCCTAGCTCGGCGTTTCCTATTTTGGTACTGGATGCTTGGATCTGAGCTTGGGTTAGTTGCTGTAGTTTGTTGAGGAATTTCTGGCCGCTTTCTCCTTGAGCGACATTACAACCGTAGATGAGGAGCTTGGGCTGCGTAATGAAATCATGCCCCCTAAATCCCCCAATCCTGGGGGACTTTGAACTCTTTCTTCTAAAATTAGCTGGGCAAGATTCTTTATTTTGAACTTGATCGTGATATTTCTGTACAGTTTTGTTCCCAATACTAGAAGACTTTAAGCTATCTTCTCCCCCAAATTTGGGGGCCGGGGGGCTTAAGTGTAACTTATGTAAACATTCTAGGGATTGAGAGCTGGAAGGGGGAAAAGACGAAAACCAATTTTCTATTTTTGCGGCGTATAAGGGTAAAGTATCGAGATTTAGTTTGCTATTGCCTAAGTGAATACAACCAGGAGAACCGTGACTAACCAGATGCAACGAATCAACATTAGGATATGCTTGTAAAATCTCGCTAATTTGGATAATGCCATCGCGATGAGCATCAAGAATTTTAACTGCTGCCCCGGTCATGACTCCTGCTGCTAATTGCTGGGGATTAGTAACATTGGGGTCAATAATTACTAAAGTTGTGGCAAGAGCTAAATTGTTGAGTTGTTTGGTTTCGGCAAGAGTAATCATAGAGTTCTTTTCTGAATTCACCTAGGTTTCTAGTGCAATCAAATATTCTGGACTGTGACAATACTTAAACAACAAAAATTTATGTTATAAACAACTACTATTGAGATATTGTTTTTGCGAGTAAATAACTAATAATTAGTAAAAAATACGGTAATTAATAACAATTAATGTTTGCAGAATATTTATAATTAAGAAAATCCTTACAATCCTAATAATGAATTTTAAAAGCGTCAAGACGGAAACCAGTTATCAGTTATCAGTTATCAGTGAATCAATAAGCTAGATTTTCCCTGAATTAGAGGAGTGATCTCTGTTGAGTTTTAGATGCGTTATAACGTGCGATCTCGTAGTGCCGGCCGTTGGGCGATCGCGTACCAAGAAGCTAGAGATTGCTGGAATTATAAAGAGCGATCGCAATTCAAAAAATATCCCAATTTCCCAGAATACATTGTAAATTTGTATCTTTAATTAATAGGCAACGACATTTTATGTCGATTGCTTTATTATACAATGTATAATTAACAAGAATCCTAATGAAAGTAAAGTTAAGAAAATGGGGAAACAGTCTCGGACTAAGAATTCCTGCCAAAATCGCCCAAAGCATTGGCTTAAAAGAAAGTTCAACGGTTGAAATAATTCAATCTGGGGAAAGCCTAATTATTCAGAAAAAAGAAGATATCGCTCTAGATGAATTACTGGCCAGTATTCCCGATGATTTTGAATATCCGGAAGATGTACGCGACTTTGTAGAAAGTATTTCAGCCGGGGAAGAATTAATTTGAGCGTTCGTCGAGGAGAAATAATTAGGGTTAATCTCAACCCCACTAGTGGCAGAGAACAAGCTGGAAATGCTCGTCCTTGTTTGGTTTTGAGTCACACCCAATATAATATGAAAAGACAAGGCATTGTTATTGTTACCCCAATAACTAATACAGTGAAACCAGAGGTAAAAATAATGGTGGAAATTCCCTCTGGATTCAAGGTTAAAGGTTCAGTGATTGCTGAACAGGTTAAAACTATTGATTTAAAAAAGCGATGGTGGCGTACGACGGATGAGATATTACCTACTGATTTTGTTGATCTGGTGGTTCAAGTATTTGCTGTGATTATAGGTTAAATACATTTATTTTTTTTGTTGTTTCCCACTTGCACACCAAGAAACTAGAATTTGCTTAAACTTAGAAAAATGATCGCTCTTGAGTTTTAGATGCGTTACAAAGTGCGATCGCTATTGGTAAAATAATTCCATGACTCTAATAAACTTGTTGTGTTGGCTCAAAAGTTAAAAAATAATCATCATGAGTAATTCAACTCAGAATATAATTAACAATTTACTTAAAGCTAAGAGAGAAGAAATTATTGCCATTGCAGCTAAACATGGCGCTTTTAATGTAGGAATATTCGGTTCAGTTGCTCGGGGTGAGGCAGATACCGAAAGTGATATAGATTTTTTAGTAGATTACTCAGTAGAAAATATTAGTCCCCGGTTTCCTGCTGGTTTAATGTTAGATCTTTCAGCGTTGCTCGGACGCAAAGTAGATGTGGCTACTGAATTAGCTTTAAAAGAGAGAATCAGAGAACGGGTTTTACAAGAGGCAATCTCCCTATGAGAGATGATAGAGAACGCCTAAAAGATATTTTAGAAGCAATCGCCAAGATTGAAAAATATACGGTTCAAGGACAAACAGAGTTTGTTTCAAGACAATGAATTAGTTCAAATTCGGATTATTCATCATCTACAAATTATTGGAGAAGCTTCGAGTAATCAGCTGGAGTTGTTGCTCATAAAGCTTCTCCAATAAGTGCTGAGAAACGTGAGTTCGACGAAAATTTGAGAGAAAAGAAAGGCTGACATTGTATACTCATAATAAGCAGAATTAGAGAATCTCAGCTAATTTTATGATG
>NZ_ALVZ01000019.1 GCF_000332055.1 Xenococcus sp. PCC 7305
AATCATCAGCATCGGCACAGGAATTGTGAGAATGCTGGAGATTAAACTCCAGTCAGAACCTTGAAAACTGCATAAAGAAAGAGAAAAGTCAAAAAGATTAACTAAAACCAGAACCAGGTTAAGGTATGTTTTTGCTGACAGACTGAACTTATAGTTTAGGTTTGTGAGGAAAGACATATCGAAAAAGTAGTCCGAAAATAGCAGGTCAAGCTAGAAAGGGCTAACGGTGGATACCTAGGTACGCAGAGGCGAAGAAGGACGTAGTTACCGACGATACGCTCCGGGGAGCTGGAAACAAGCAATGAGCCGGAGGTTTCCGAATGGGAGAACCCCAAGTACGACCTACTGAATTCATAGGTAGGAACGAGCCAACCCAGTGAACTGAAACATCTTAGTAGCTGGAGGAAGAGAAAGCAAAAGCGATTTCCCCAGTAGCGGCGAGCGAAAAGGAAACAGCCTAAACCATATGCTAAGGCAAATGGGGTTGTGGGACAGCGATATGGTAGAGCAGAAATTAGACAAAGCATTTGAAAGGTGCACCAGAGAAGGTGAAAGTCCTGTAGTCGAAAATAGAAGCCACCTAGCTGGATCCCGAGTAGCACGGAGCCCGAGGAATTCCGTGTGAATCAGCGAGGACCACCTCGTAAGGCTAAATACTCCTGCGTAACCGATAGCGAAAAGTACCGCGAGGGAAAGGTGAAAAGAACCCCGGTAAGGGGAGTGAAATAGAACATGAAACCGTTAGCCTACAAGCAATTAGAGCATGATTGAACGTGTGATAGTGTGCCTGTTGAAGAATGAGCCGGCGACTTACAGGATGTGGCAGGTTAAGGGAGAAACCCGAAGCCAGAGTGAAAGCGAGCCTGAGAAGGGCGGTCGTCACATTTTGTAGACCCGAACCCGGGTGATCTAACCATGTCCAGGATGAAGCTTGGGTAAAGCCAAGTGGAGGTCCGAACCGACTAGCGTTGAAAAGCTAGCGGATGAGGTGTGGTTAGGGGTGAAATGCCAATCGAACCCGGAGCTAGCTGGATCTCCTCGAAATGCGTTTAGGCGCAGCGGTTGGTTAATAATGCAGGGGGGTAAAGCACTGTTTCGCTGCGGGCTGCGAGAGCGGTACCAAAGTGAGGCAAACTCAGAATACCCTGTAGAGTACAACCAGTGAGACGGTGGGGGATAAGCTTCATCGTCGAAAGGGAAACAGCCCAGACCACCAGCTAAGGTCCCAAAATGGATGCTAAGTGAGAAAGGAGGTGGGAGTGCATAGACAACCAGGAGGTTTGCCTAGAAGCAGCAATCCTTGAAAGAGTGCGTAATAGCTCACTGGTCAAGCGCTCCTGCGCCGAAAATGAACGGGGCTAAGCATCCTACCGAAGCTGTGGACTTTGACTTAGGTCAAAGTGGTAGAGGAGCGTTCTGTATAGGGAGAAGCACTAGCGGTGAGCAGGTGTGGACAGTACAGAAGCGAGAATGTCGGCTTAAGTAGCGAAAATTTGGGTGAGAATCCCAAACCCCGGAAGCCCAAGGGTTTCTTCGGAAGGCTCGTCCGCGAAGAGTTAGTCGGGACCTAAGGCGAGGCCGAAAGGCGTAGTCGATGGAGACAGGGTTAATATTCCCTGACTAAACTGTGGGAGCTGTAGTGAGGACGCATGAAAAATAGCTAAACCCTGAATGGATTGGGAGTTTTCCACGGAGAACGCTTAGTGAAAGATAGTGCCAAGAAAAGCCATTACAGTGATGAAAGCAGAATACCCGTACCCGAAACCGACACAGGTGGGCAAGTTGAGAATACTAAGGGGCGCGAGATAACTCTCTCTAAGGAACTCGGCAAAATGACCCCGTAACTTCGGGAGAAGGGGTGCCAGCGAGAGCTGGTCGCAGTGAAGAGGCCCAAGCGACTGTTTACCAAAAACATAGGTCTCTGCCAACTCGAAAGAGGACGTATAGGGGCTGACGCCTGCCCAGTGCCGGAAGGTTAAGGAAGTTGGTCAGTTCTTCGGAATGAAGCTAACGACTGAAGCCCCGGTGAACGGCGGCCGTAACTATAACGGTCCTAAGGTAGCGAAATTCCTTGTCGGGTAAGTTCCGACCCGCACGAAAGGCGTAACGATTTGGGCACTGTCTCGGAGAGAGGCTCGGCGAAATAGGAATGTCTGTGAAGATACGGACTACCTGCACCTGGACAGAAAGACCCTATGAAGCTTTACTGTAGCTTGGAATTGGGTTCGGGCTTTGCTTGCGCAGCATAGGTGGGAGGCGTTGAGATAGCCCTTGTGGGGGTTAAGGAGCCGAAAAGTGAGATACCACTCTAGTAGAGCTAGAATTCTAACTTGAACCCGTAAGCCGGGAGAAGGAAAGTTTCAGGTGGGCAGTTTGACTGGGGCGGTCGCCTCCAAAAAGGTAACGGAGGCGCGCAAAGGTTCCCTCAGGCTGGTTGGAAATCAGCCAAAGAGTGCAAAGGCAGAAGGGAGCTTGACTGCGAGACAAACAAGTCAAGCAGGGTGGAAACACGGCCTTAGTGATCCGACGGTGCTGAGTGGAAAGGCCGTCGCTCAACGGATAAAAGTTACTCTAGGGATAACAGGCTGATCTCCCCCAAGAGTTCACATCGACGGGGAGGTTTGGCACCTCGATGTCGGCTCATCGCAACCTGGGGCTGAAGTAGGTCCCAAGGGTTGGGCTGTTCGCCCATTAAAGCGGTACGTGAGCTGGGTTCAGAACGTCGTGAGACAGTTCGGTCCATATCCGGTGCAGGCGTAAGAGCATTGAGAGGAGTCTTCCTTAGTACGAGAGGACCGGGAAGAACGCACCGCTGGTGTACCAGTTATCGTGCCAACGGTAGACGCTGGGTAGCCAAGTGCGGAGAGGATAACCGCTGAAAGCATCTAAGTGGGAAGCCCACCTCAAGATGAGTGCTCTCATGGAGTAATCCAGTAAGGTCACGGGAAGAACACCCGTTAATAGGAGCTAGGTGGAAGAGCAGTAATGTTCGGAGCCGAGGCTAGCTAACAGACCGAGGGCTTGTCCTAAAAGGATAAAAGAATGATGAGAAATCAGAAAGATTTGGTTAGGTAAGGTTAATCAGAAGACAGAGTATCGAGTATTTATGCAGTCTTGAGGGTT
>NZ_ALVZ01000020.1 GCF_000332055.1 Xenococcus sp. PCC 7305
CTCTCCGCTATTTACAATTACGAACTATCATTATCAGCTTAAAATTTCTTGTTGTGACAATAATTTAAATACTTATCTATTTTGCAAGAGGTCTATTGACCCCAATGTTACTAATCCCCAGCAACTAGCAGCCGGAGTCATCCCAGGGTCAGCAGTTAAAACTCTCGATGCTCAGCGAGACGGCATTATTCAGATTACCGAGATCTTACAAGAATATCCTAATCTTGATTCGCTTCATCTGGTTAGTCATGGTTCACCTGGTTCTATTCACTTAGGCAATAGCAAACTAAACCTCGATACTTTACCTTTATACGCCGCAGAGATTAAAAATTGGTTTTCGCCTTTTCGCCCTTACAGCCATCAATCCCATCAATCCCTAGAATATTTACATGAGTTGCATTTAAGCCCCCCGACCCCCAACTTTGGGGGAGAAAATAGCTTAAAGTCTTCGAGGATTGGGGACAAAACTGTACAGAAATATCACGATCAAGTTCAAAATAAAGAATCTTGCCCAGCTAATTTTGGAAGCAAGAGTTCAAAGTCCCCCAGGATTGGGGGATTTAGGGGGCATAATTTCATTGCGAAGCCCAAAATTCTCCTCTACGGTTGCAACGTTGCCCAAGGAGAAAAGGGCAAGCAATTCCTCAATAAACTACATCAACTAACCCAAGCCCAGATCCAAGCATCCAGTACCAAAATCGGAAACGCAGAGCTAGGAGGCAATTGGCAACTGGATATTGCTGTTGGTGTTGATTCAGAAGCGGACAATACAGAAATAGTATTTAACCAAGCAACTCAACAAGCCTACTCTGAGATTTTTGTTGCTCCTGTAGCTAATGATGACCCCGTACCTTATCCAGCAGCGATCGAGCTTTCAGAACTCGATGGCAGTAATGGATTTGTTCTTAATGGTTCTAATGAGTTGTTAAGTTTTAGTGGTCGATCAGTAAGTAATGCTGGAGATATTAATGAGGATGGCATTGCTGACATTATTATTGGAGCACGAAGAACAGGCTATTTGGTTTTCGGCGGCAGTAGTGTCGGTAGTTCGGGAACGATTGAACTTACAGAACTCAATGGTAGCGATGGTTTTATCATCAATGTGAACGGTAGTGTTAACGCGGACTCAATCAAGGTAAGTAATGCTGGAGATATCAATGGGGATGGCATCGCTGACCTGATTATTGGGGAAAACTCTTTTAACATCAATCAGAGAGGAAGAAGCTATGTGGTGTTTGGCGGCAGTGGGGTTGGCAGTTCGGGAACTCTTGCACTTGGGGCTCTCGATGGTAGCAATGGATTTGCTCTTAATGGCATTGATGATGTTGATAATTCAGGCGTTTCGGTAAGTAATGCGGGGGATGTCAATGGGGATGGCATCGCTGACCTGATTATTGGAGCATTTTATGCTGACCCTAATGGCAGTTATTCAGGAGAAAGCTATGTGGTGTTCGGCGGCAGTAATGTTGGCACTTCCGGAATAATACAACTATCAGATCTTGATGGCAGCAATGGATTTGTACTCAATGGTATTGATGAAGATGATCGTTCAGGCAATTCAGTAAGTAATGCGGGGGATGTTAATGGTGATGGCATCGCTGACCTGATTATTGGGGCAAATGAAGCTGCTATTACTCGTACTGAGCCAGGAGAAAGCTATGTGGTGTTTGGTGGCAGTAATGTTGGTACTTCCGGAACTTTTGAACTTTCCAGTCTGGATGGCAGTAATGGATTTGTACTCAATGGTATTGATGTTGGTGATTTCTCAGGTGATTCAGTAAGTAATGCCGGAGATATCAATGGAGATGGCATCGCTGACCTGATTATTGGAGCATCTAGAGCTGACCCTAATGGAAATAGATCAGGAGAAAGTTATGTGGTGTTTGGCGGCAGTAATGTTGGGACTTCCGGAACTTTTGAACTTTCCAGTCTGGATGGCAGCAATGGATTTGTACTCAATGGTATTGATGAAGATGATCGTTTAGGCTATTCGGTAAGTAACGCCGGAGATGTCAATGGAGATGGCATCGCTGACCTAATTATTGGAGCATCTAGAGCTGGTGGTATTATTTCAGGAGAGAGCTATGTCGTTTTTGGCGGAAGTGATGTAGGTAGTTCAGGAACCATTGAATTATCAGCTCTCAATGGCAGCAATGGATTTGTACTAAATGGGATTGATGGGGGTGATCGTTCAGGCGTGTCGGTAAGTAACGCCGGAGATGTCAATGGAGATGGCACCACCGATCTGATTATTGGGGCATATTATGCTGGTAATCTTCAACAAGGAGAAAGCTATGTCGTTTTTGGCCGAGATTTCAACACCGATCAAGATACTTCCTTCACTACTAGCAGCGTGCTCTTCAACGATACCGATGCCGATGGAGATCCTCTCTCGGTGACTGCTATTGACACCACAGTAACCTTGGGATTAGTTACAAGCAACGGTGATGGAACCTTTGACTATGATCCCAATGGGCAATTTGACTTCCTCAAACCAGGAGAAACTGCTACCGATATCTTTACCTATACCGTAAGCGATGGGGGTGATACCGACACAGCTACAGTAACCATCACTATTACTGGTGTTAATAATGCACCTATTGCTAATGATGACCCCATACCTTATCCACCAGCGATTGAACTTTCGGCTCTCGATGGTAACAGTGGTTTTGTCCTCAAAGGTATTGATAGTGAGGATCGTTCAGGCAATTCGCTAAGTAATGCGGGGGATGTTAATGGAGATGGCATCGCTGACCTGATTATTGGAGCATATGGAGCTAACAGTGATGCCGGAGAGAGCTATGTGATATTCGGCAGCAACAATCCCAGCTCGGCAATCGAATTATCCGCCCTCGACGGCAGCAATGGCTTTGTTCTGAATGGCATTGATGCCATTGATTTTTCAGGCAGATCTGTAAGTAGCGCCGGAGATGTCAATGGGGATGGACTAGCTGACCTGATTATTGGGGCACCTGGAGCTAACAGTGATGCAGGAGAGAGCTATGTAGTATTCGGCAGTAGCAATCCCAGCTCGGCAATCGAATTATCCGCCCTCGATGGCAACAATGGTTTTGTTCTCAAAGGTATTACTGCGGATGATAATTCAGGCACGACCGTAAGTAACGCCGGGGATGTCAATGGGGATGGACTAGCTGACC
>NZ_ALVZ01000021.1 GCF_000332055.1 Xenococcus sp. PCC 7305
TTTTGGACAGTTTTATATTTCATCCAATATTTTCATTATCAAAGGGGATACTAATTTCCATAACATATCCCGCAACCAATTATGCAAGAGGTCTAATTAACAGCCCAGTTGTACCAGTAAACCGTTTAATGATAGTGTGGAGTGAGAAACTATTTATCCGCGCTCCAAACTTCAGTCAACCCGATGATGATCATCATCGTTAACATTATCTACTCCAAGATCTGGCCATTGATGCGCCGAATCAGGTTTGGTGCAGCGACTCCGAATGCTCACTGGTTTTGTCTATCTAGTAGCAATTATGGATTGGTATTCTCACTTTTTTCTGGCATGGCAATTGTCGAATACTCTAGAAGTAAGCGTTTGCTTAGAGGCTCTGACAAGCGCTATTCTTGTTTCACTTTCACACTTTTTCACAAATTATCAGGTGTAACTATAATTTAGTAAGCAAAGAGCTTGACATTATCTCTTCCTTGCCTTTTTGCCTCATATAAAGCTTTGTCTGTGCACGCGATTAGTAAATCTGGAGAAGCTAAGGTGTTAGGTACCATACTAAAAACTCCCAAACTCAAAGTTATAAAATCACTTATGTGCGATTTCTGATGCGCAATTCTGAGATCCTTCACTCTAGATCTGATTAATTCGGCGATTTCTACTGCCTGCTCTTCATTAATATTTGGTAATACTACTGCAAATTCTTCTCCTCCATAACGAGCTGCTAAACCACAATCATCTTCGGTTACAGATTCAATCGTTAAAGCAACTTGTTTTAAACAGTAATCTCCTATAGGATGACCATAGGTGTCATTATAAATTTTGAAAAAATCTATATCACATAAGATCAGAGAAATAGGGGCTTTATCTTTTTGTGATCGAATCCAATTATCAAGTAAATAATCATCGAGTCGCCGACGATTAGCTATTTGAGTCAAACCATCAATCATGGTGAGTTGTTCTAAATTTTGATTTAATTTATTTAGTTCTTTTTCTACTTTTTGACGTTCAATAATTTCATTGTGTAGTTGAGATTCAACTAAATCAGCATGTTCTGTCGTAGTTTCTAATAAAATCTCTAAATCAATGCTTTCTTTTTTTAATTCTGCAACTTCTTGTCGCAAGTGTTCAATTTGCAAAACCAGTTTTTCTTTTATTATTTGCTCTTCTAATAGATTAGTAGAATCACCCAAATGTAAATCTTCAATTCGATTTTCCAAATCCGTCAGAACTAAGGCTTCGACCGCCAATTTGTTTAGTGGTTTAGATAATAAATATCCTTGAGCAGAATTACAACCTAAAGCCTTCAATTGAACTAATTGCTCGGTGTTTTCTATGCCTTCTGCAGTTGTGTCCATATTGAGACTACTGGCCAAATTAATAATGGCCCTGATAATTCCTAGTTTCTCATTATTAGTATTAATACTGTTAACAAAGGTGCGATCTATTTTTAAGGTGTTAAAAGGAAATTTTTGCAAGTAACTTAGAGAAGAATATCCTGTCCCAAAATCATCTAATGATAACTCAATACCCAAGAATCTTAGCTCATTAAGAGTACTTAAAGTATTCGAAGTGTTTTTCACTAAACAACTTTCTGTAATTTCCAATTTTAAATTCTGAGGATTTAATCTACTTTCTTGCAAAATTTGTTTTACTTGTTGGACAAAATTTATCTGTTCGAGTTGCTTACTGGAAACATTAACACTAATTCTACAATTACATAGCTCTGTAAATTTCGATTTCCAAGCTTGCATTTGAGAACAGGCTTCTCTTAAAACCCATGAGTCGATAAATCTAATCAGCCCGGTTTCTTCTGCCAAAGGAATAAATTCGCAAGGACTAACCAATCCTTTTGAGGGATGTTGCCAACGAATTAAAGCTTCAAAACCCACTACTTGTTTTGTTAATAAAGACAATATTGGTTGATAATAAAGTTCAAATTCTTGTTTTTGTATTGCTCTTCGTAAATCGTTTTCCAGCTGTAGTAGTGTTATGGCACGACTATACATATTTTCGTTGAACAGCTGATAATAATCTTGATGTCTTATATTATTAATACTGGATACAGCTAATTCAGCATCTCGCAAAATTTCTTCTGGAGTCTCATAATTTATATCTCCGATAGAAATACCAATAGTTACCCCAGCAAAGATTTCAATTTCTTGGAGCCTAAAAGGCAATTTGAATTCTTGATAAATGCGTTCTGCAATTTTTTTTGTAAAATCAATATTTTCAATATTCTGTAGTATTATGGCAAACTCGTGATTACCTATTCGAGAGATTAAATCATGATTACGAAGACAATTTTGCAATCTCCGAGAGATTAAAACAAGCAGTTTATCGCCTAGTTTTCTTCCAAGGCTACTATTAATAGCTTTAAATCTATCAATATCAATAAATAATACTGCAAATTTCTCCTGAACTTTTTCTTTAACCAAGACCATTGACTGTTCAATAAATTGAATTAAGGCATTGTAGTTTGGTAAGCCAGTGAGTTGATCGTAAAGAACACAGCCTGATAATTGTTCTTGATGAAAATTATTTAGTTTATTATTAATAAGTTTAATTCGTGATTTATTTAACATATCTATATATTTGCAAATAGGAAATAATCTAGTTTCTAGCGATCAATCCGTTTGAAATAATAAACAATACAGTCGCGTTTTTAAATCGCTAGTTTGTGGCAGAAAATACTATGAGACGAGAACCATAATAAGAGTTAATAGTCCTATAATCACAAATATATTTGCTTTCTGTAACTGAAAAATTACGTAGTTTTGTTATGTATAGTTTAAAGATATTTGTAAATTGTGTGAATAGTTGACTAATTTATAGCAGAACGTGCATTTTTTATGTACGTCAACAGAAACAAGTAAAAGTGCAAAAAAACTTATTGAACTTATTGAAGCTAATATAACCCTTCTCAAATTGGTAAGATACATGAACCTATCCCACTATTTCCAAAAAATGAGATCCTATCATCTAAACTAGGAGATAAAAATGGCGGGACGTTTCGAAGGTTTGAGTGATTTGGAGTGGAAATGGTTCGAAGATATTTTTCCAACCTCTGATTCGAGATCACGAGGAATGCCACATGTACCATTTCGATACGTATTGAATAGCTTGCGCTATATTTTGATAACTGGATGTCGCTGGTGTAATTTACCTCAAGGGAAGATTTGGGGCACTGGTTCCGCTTAGTGGGACAATATAAAGCCTTGTTGTATATGGCTTAAGGGATAATAAGTGATTTGTAAACTCCTCTAAGTCAAACTTGTGATGGATCTATTCTCCCTTCCTTGTCCTTGTTGTGCGAGTAAAGAGGTTTATACCCATACCCTCTATCCATTGGTGACAACTTAAGCTGAAAGAGTAGTTGTCAAGGGGATTTGGCAATTTGATGAGAAGAAAAAATCCTCAGAATTTTTTTGTCGCTCAGGG
>NZ_ALVZ01000022.1 GCF_000332055.1 Xenococcus sp. PCC 7305
CCGGCTCAGTTCGCAGTGTGGCAATAAGTAATGATGGACAACGTATTGTTAGTGGAAGTGGAGATCATACTATAAAAGTATGGAATCTTAAGACAGGAGATTTAGAGAACACTCTTAAAGGTCATTCTGATGTCGTTCATAGTGTAGCAATAAGTAGTAATGGACAAAAGATCGTTAGCGGTAGTTGGGACAAAACTATAAAAGTATGGAATCTCAATACAGGAAGCCTGGAGAACACTCTTGAAGGTCATTCTTCCGAAGTTATAAGCGTGGCAATAAGCAAGAATGGACAAAAGATCGTTAGTGGCGGTACAGATAGTATCGTCAAAGTATGGGACTTTAATACAGGAGATTTAGAAGCTACTCTTGAAGGTCATTCTTCTGAAGTTGGGAGCGTGGTCATAAATCATAATGGACAAAAGATCGTTAGTGGTAGCGGTGACAGTACCATTAAGGTGTGGGATCTTCAATTATTAGAATAGTTAAGTAAACAAAAGCAGATAACTTGTTCAATAAAAGTTAGCAGTTACAACTGCCGTTCAAAGCTGATGTTCATCTGTTCATTCGAAGTTAACTCTCTCACTACATATAGAAAAAAGCTTAGAGCTCAGAGCTGATGACCCATAGCTAATCGTAAAGCAATTTTAGTAAGGGACTTCCAGGAAATTAATGCTTCCAAAATAGAAATTGCCTTAGAATTAGATGATTTTATCTCAGCAACCAAGGCAACAATCAAAGCCTTTCAATATCAGCCTAGTTTTACTGATTATAAAAAACTAGAAAAATTAGCTACGGAGAATTGGCAAGATACTAGAGAAGAATTATTAGTTGAGCTTGAAGCTAGTGGTGGAGTAAAGGCCAAAGTAGATATTTATCTTGATGAAGGATTGATCGCTCAGGCGATCGCAGTTGTCGATAAACTTTCCTATGATTACCAGGGATTAATCCCCAGAGTCATGGATGCCGCGATCGCAGTTAATCCTGACTGGGTAATTGGCAATTCTTGTCGTCGTGCCGAGTCGATTATGGATGCAGGCAAGGCAAAATATTATGATGAGGCTATTAGCTGGCTAGAAAAGGCGCGAAATGCTTATATAGCGTCGGAAAGACAGCGAGAATGGTCTGATTACCGTACCAAGTTAATTACTGTTCATAGCCGCAAGCGAAAGCTAATAGGCTTGATGAAATCTTTGGGCTAATCTTAGGGAAAGGGGAAAAGGTTTTGGGCATTATGACTCTTTTAATCTAAAACCTAAAACCTAAAACCTAAAACCTAACTAAAATTCAGCATTAACTTCGGCCTTAACCTGAGTTTCTGGGGAGTTTTTTGCCTCAACTTCTTCAACTTCAAATTTATAACCAACTCCTCTCACAGTTTGGATATAACATGGTTCGGCAGAGTCAACTTCGATTTTCTTCCGAATTTGCCCAATATGAACATCAACTACTCGTTGATCGCCAACATATTCGTAATCCCAGACATTTTGAATCAATTCGTCTCTACGCCAAACACGACCAGGACGAGTCGCTAAAAAATGGAGAAGATCAAATTCTAAAGCAGTTAACATGATTAAATCTTCATGAATCTTAACCTCCCTTCTTACAGGATCAATAACCATATGATTGAAGGTTAGAGGCTGCTTTTCTGAGGTACTTACTGTCCTTTGGCGCTTCAAAATTGCACTGACTCGCAATTCCAATTCCTGAAGATCGAATGGTTTAGTAAGATAGTCGTCAGCACCCTTAAGAAAACCTTCTTTCTTATCTGATGCGTCAGCACGACTAGTGAGCATAAGAATAAACACATCAGTGTTACTCTGCATCTCCTCACAAAGGTTATAACCCAAAGCATCAGGCAAATTCACATCCAAGATCACTAAATCAGGATTGAATTGCTCGAATAGTTTGAGCGCAGATTGTCCGTTTGAGGCAGATTCTACCTGGTACTTCCTCTGATTGAGAAAACGGACTATTAAATTGCGAATTGCAGGATCGTCGTCTACGACCAGGATTTTGGCAGAGGCCATATGCATAGTTTTAACCAGAGAAAAAACTAAAAATTTAATGAAGTTATTACAAATAACGAACCGAGTTTTTACTCAGTCTTTTAGACAATTATTAACCTATATTCTCAGAATGCCAACAACCAAGATCACAGACAACCGATTTAAATATACTTTTAGCTAGTTTAGAGCAAAAAACTGCCCGTGGATTAAGTAATATTACAAATAGCACTGACCGCTTCTTTTCCTAAACTTTAATTTATGTTTAAACAGATTAAGCAGAAATACGATCTTACCTGGATTACTAAAATCGCTGAAATTGGTCAAACCGAGTGGGATGCTCTGGCAAAACCTTTACCAACACCTTTTTTGGAATGGGCATGGCTGAACAATCTTGAAACTTCTGGGAGCGCAACAGCGAGAACAGGATGGCAACCTTGTCATTTAATTGTCTGGCGCCATGGGCGATTGGTTGCGGCGGCACCACTATATGTGAAAGGACATAGTTACGGAGAATTCGTTTTTGATAGTCAGTGGGCGGATTTATCCTATCGCTTGGGAGTGGAATACTATCCTAAGCTGCTGGGAATGACTCCTTTTACCCCTGCGGTTGGATATCGGTTTCTGATGTCTCCTGAAGAGGATGAAGCAGAAATTACCGAAATTATGCTCTCAGAGATTGATCGTTTCTGCGATCGCAACAAGTTATCAGGATGTAATTTTCTGTTTGTTGATCCTGACTGGCGAGAAATTATCGAAAATCATGGTTATAGTGCTTGGTTACACCATAGCTATATTTGGTCAAACCTCGATTTTGAGAGTTTTGACGATTATTTAGGGATGTTTACTTCCAATCAACGCAAGAATATCAAAAGGGAAAGAAAGGCTGTTAACAAAGCTGAGTTATCGATGAAGGTCTTTACAGGAGAAGAGATTCCCTCCCATTTATTTCCTCTGATTTATCGTTTTTATCGCAGTACTTGCGATAAATTTTATTGGGGCAGCAAATACTTGACAAAACGTTTCTTTGAGCAGCTTTACCCTGATTATGCCCATCGAGTTTTACTGGCTGCTGCCTATACAGAAGATGATGAGGTTAATCCTGTGGGCATGTCTTTCTGCCTACGGAAAGATGATATTTTGTATGGACGCTATTGGGGATGTCTAGAAGAATATAATGCCCTGCATTTTGAAGCTTGTTATTACAAACCCATAGAATGGGCAATTCAGCATGGTATTCAGACTTTTGATCCTGGGGCGGGCGGTAGTCACAAAAAAAGACGAGGTTTTCCCGCTACTCCCAATTATAGTTTGCATCGTTTTCGCGATCGCAGAATGAGCAAAGTATTGCGCAATTATATTGGTGAAATCAATGACATGGAACAGCAACAAATAGATGCAATTAACAATGAGTTACCTTTTAATAAACAGGAAATTAAGTTTGATATTTAGTTAGCAAACTTTAACGGGACTTCGCCCTTGAAGGCAGAAGGCAGAGGGCAGCGGTGAGACCCCGCGCCGAACCTCTCTAAATCTCTCCTGAAAGGAGAGACTATATTGTTTCCCTTCCTGTAGGAAGGGGTTAGAGGTAGG
>NZ_ALVZ01000023.1 GCF_000332055.1 Xenococcus sp. PCC 7305
CCAGATATGAATTTGTCTCGCGCAAAGGCGCAAAGACGCAAAGAAAGAAGCAAAGAATATTAGTCTAAAATTCTTTCATGTTTTAAATCAGCAACCCCAATTCTTAAAACCTTATAGGGAAAAGGCTAAGGTTAAAGCTTAAGATAAAGCCTTTTCCCAAAAATAATTTTGTTGACCTCAAAGTCAAATCAAACTCGAATAATTAAAACTGTTGTCTCCAGCTTGCTCGCGATCGCCTCAGGAATATTACCCCAAACTCCGTGATGCAATAAACCTTCGTTGCTGGCACTTAAAATCACCAAATTATAGAACTCAGCCTTACAGATATTAGTCACTGCTTCGGGAACTGAATGAGCAGAAAGCGGAGTCGCTTTGACCTCCACATTAGTTTTATCCGCGATCGCCTGAGCCAATTTCGTAACATCCTTAAACTTGGTCTTTTCCTCAGTAGGTAGATAAATTTGACAGAGATTGATTTCGGGAGTATTCGGTTTGTTGTAGAGACTGACCAACCCAGGTAGAATTTTCATTGTTTTGGGTAATTTGCCCCCTTTTGTAATAGGAATCAACCATTTTCCCTGATCATCCAAATCATCAGGAAAAGTCTGGAGCCGATCACCCAACTTAACCAATAGCAGTTCACAGGTTGTATGTTCAATAACCTTGTCCACCACATTGCCAAATATTTGTTCATGGGGGTCAGTATTGCCCTTCCAGCCCATGACCAGCATATTTACATGATCATGGGTCGCAGTTTCCAAAATAGCTGTGGCAATATCCGTTGCTACCATAACTTGAGTATGCACAGGAATATTTTCTTTGCGCCCCCATCTTTCCATGCGATGCATTAGATGACGACTAAAAGTAATCTCAACCTTGGCCTGGGAAGGCGAGACGTAGTTGGGGACAGAAATCACTTGCAAACATTCGATTTCATACTTTTGGTAACGGGCGATCGCGATCGCCATTTGCATCAAAGGATAGGCATGATCGGGATGGGCAATGGGTAACAAAATCCGTCCGCGACCCGTAGAAGGAGAACGAGTTTTATAGATCACATAGGATGGACCAGCCTGAATTAAAACATCGCGATCGCCAGACAATCTTTGAGCTTCTACTTTAATAATGTCACTGCGGGTAATAATGCCGACAAGTTTATTGCCCTCGGTAACGGGTAAACGAGATAGTTGGTAACGACTGAGTAAATATAAAACATCGGCCAAAGAAATATCAGGACTAACGGTAATCGGTTGGGGAGTCATAATATCTTCTAAAAAAAGTCCCTCCATCCTTTTCATGTCATCGGCAATATCTGATTGCGTAATAATTCCCACCAATTTATCCCCCTTGACCACCGGAAAACCTCGATGATGGGAAAGAGACATGGCTGTTACTACTTCTTCAATTGTTAAATTGGTAGCTAAAGTTTCGACCTGAGACTGCATCACATCTTCTGCGGTCAATTCAGTTAAAAAATCATTAGTCGGCGACTCTTCATCCAAATGAATACCACTTACATCCAATAGATGTTCGTAAATAGAACCAGGTGCAAAGCTATCGGCAATCACATAAGCCACCACTGAAGAAATCATCAACGGCAAAACCATATTAAAATCTGCCGTCATCTCAAAGACAATCACAATTGCCGTTACCGGAACTCGTACCACTGCGGTAAAAAAAGCACCCATCCCTGCCAAAGCAAAAGTATAGGTGGAAAAAGCAAAAGTGAAAGCAGAAAATTCCCCAATCAAAGCATATTGAGCTGTGCCAACAAGATAACCCAGAGCTGCACCCAGAACTAAAGCAGGGGCAAATAAACCTCCTGGGGCACCGGCACTATAGGCTAGGATAGTCAGCAAAAAATGAGCGGCAAAGGCGATCGCAGTGGTTTGCCAACTCAAGTTACCCGAAATTAAATAGGTTCTTAACCCCGCATGATCCCAAAAAACATTCGGTAAAAACGAGATTACTAATCCCGAAATTAGACCGGCAATCCCAATCCTGAGAGGCATCGAGATTGGTAAGCGACGATGGAACTTGGTTCCCCAAATCACTCCCTTATTAAACAAGCCTCCCAAAATACCTGCAAATATGCCCAAAATCAGATAGAAAGGAATTTCCACAGCGGTAAAATTTGCAGTTCGACCAGCCAAAGATAAATTGAGGGCTGTGCCACCGAAAAGCCGAGATACAACTGCCCCAGTAAAGGATGCCAGGATTGCAGTTTCTAGAGTTAGGCCAGAAATATCTCGCATCAACTCTTCGACAACAAACAAAACCCCCGCGATCGGAGTATTAAAGCCTGCGGCTAAACCTGCGGCTGCCCCAGCGGCAATCATTTGACGGCGATTGGTCGGGGAATTGGGAATCCAGCGACTTAGTTGGGCGGCCAGAGCTGCGCCGATATGTACTGTGGGGCCTCTTCTGCCGAGAGTTAAACCTGCCCCTAAAACCAAAATAGTTCCCAAGGTTTTGACCAGCGCAACTCTGAGATTGATTAAGAGCGGATATCCTGCCAAGACCGCCTTAACCTGGGGAATGCCTCCGCCTGCGGCAGCAGGAGCCAATAATTCGATCGCCCAACCTGCCAAAATACCTAAGAGTAAACCGACTATAGGTAAGGATAAATGAGGGTCAAATAAATATGTTGCTTTGATGCGCAACCCTCCGAGCCAGCCAATTCCTGATTTCAGGAATAAAGCACTAATACCCGACAAGAATCCAATCAAGCAGGCTTCTAGTAGGGCATAACGATTATCGATCGAGCTTCTAGCAAATATTCGCGATTTCCACCAACTAGGAAGAAGCTTGATCATCTAGATGGGTAATGGGTAATGGGTCTCATGGGTAAGCAAATCGATAAGCCTAAAAGTCTATTGGTATTCATTGTCTACTTGGAAAAACTGACTGATGAATCCTGAGACAAAAGAGAGGACAATCGAGCCGAAAACTGCGGGAAAGAAACCTGTAACATCAAACCCAGGAGTCAAATAACCAACTAACCCCAGTGCGATCGCGTTAACTACCAACAGGAATAAACCCAAAGTCAAAATTGTTAAAGGCAAGGTAAACAGGACGATTATCGGCTTAACGATCGCATTGACAAAACCCAATGCGATCGCACCTATAGCAGCAGCTAAAAAACCCTCTATGATTAAACCAGGAACGATCCAAGCGGTAATTAGCAATGAAACTGCCGTTGCCAACCATGTAAGTAAAAATTGCAACATGACTTACTAACTGAATATTTGATTAATTGCTATTCAAAACCCATTCTACGCAATAATCGGTCATAAAAGCATAATGAAATGAGGACAGAGGGCAGAGGGCAGAAGGCAGAAGGCTGTCTTCCCTTTCTCTTTAACCTTTAACCACCTAACTTTCATCAGATAATCCAGACTGGTTTTATTTCAAGGCGATGAATGTACTCGCCCAGTTCCATTACAACAAGGGCATTTGGAATTAGATGGCTCTAGAATTACCGCTTCTACAGCCTCAAGTCTTTTTAAAGATCTAAGTGCATAATCAGAAACTCTGAATTTTAATAGTACTTTTCTTGAAGATTTTATTAACTCTAAATCTTGCTTAATCAAAGAAATTTCCTCTAAAAGTTCTTCTCGACTCATAAAATTCATAAGGTTTATCTCCTATTCTCACTAAGCATTACCCAATATAACTCCGAGTTGAAAATAACTCCTCAATGAAAAAATGCTCAAACCCCTATTAAATATGGCTTATTCGTGGAATTATCAGAATTTTCTTCATCCTTTATGGGAAGCGATGCAATACTTCTCGCTTAGGGAAATAGGGATGTAGGGAATTAGGGAAATCTAGCTATTATTATT
>NZ_ALVZ01000024.1 GCF_000332055.1 Xenococcus sp. PCC 7305
GGTTTGGAATAAACGTAGAAAAGTTTAATTTTCATTTTGAAAATGACTATGATCCCCTAAAACTATTAGGTGACTATGGAGACAGATATCGGACTAGTGCTATTGAAATAGATTACAGAGTATATAAAACTAATAACTTAGTCGTTGTTTTTAACATATTTACTGGAGATTCAGAACAAGGGGGTATTATTCCTAACTCTCAAGGTGCTTCTGGTAAACATGGAGATTATAGTTTACTCAAGCCTAATGGTAGTCCAGTTAATAGTAGAGATAGATCAATAGGTAATATTTATTTGGGTTTAAGGGAATTAAACTTAAAAGATGGGGATGCATCTTTCATACTAGGCTTTGATAATATGCAATTTCGTATGGGCTGGAGCAGTGAAGAAATAAGAAACGCTATCCAAAATAATTTTCATGATTTAATTGCTAACCCTAGAATACCTCCGCGAGATGTTCAGGGAAAATTTTATATTAAGTTTGGAACCAACCATGGTCAGACTTTGTAACCTTGATTGACACGACTTGGCAATTTTCATGGAGAAAAGAGAGCAAAAAGATAGTACGATGAAAAAATTGAGAGCTTAAAAATCAATTAGAGAGATGATACCTCTAGTAGGAGTACCCAAATCAATAGCTGAGTCTCTAGAAAAATATCGAGAGCTCTTTCCACGAGCTAAAGGATTTGAAACAGTAAGTCGCTTCATCACAGGGTTAATACTGAGTCCTAACAAAACCCTAGAAGGCATTCATTCACAACAGTTGTGGGAAGAGGGCAAAGCAATCAAAAGAAGGGCAATGCACCATGGGGTGTTTGAAGCTAGATGGAAGAGTGAAGAAATAATGCCCAAACATCGAGAAATAATTGCTTCAGAACATCAAGATCGAGGGCAAGAAGTAATAAGCTTAGATTGGACATTAACTCATCATGAGAAAGGAGAAAAAATCTATGGAGTCAAAAAGCAATATGACTATGTAGAAGGCAAGATGAGTCGCTACCAAACAGTCGTGACCGCCAGCATAGCGAATCGGGAAATCATCGATGGCATCGAAGTAGTAGTACAAGAACCAAACTATGAGAAGGAAGAATTCGCTTACTTAGAAATGACTAGCCAAGAAAGTTATGAGCAGATGGAGCAAGTTAAAGAAAGGTTGTTGGAACTGCTCTATTATCAGAAAAATCGCTTAGCTTATCGCAAAAGAACCGAAATTGCCGTAGATATAGTCAAACAAATAGAGGCAGAAGCTCGTTTTCCAAAAGCAAATTATGCATTTGATAACGGAGTATTGAATTTGACTTTAACAGAAGTAATTGAACAGTCAGGAAAACATTGGGTGAGTGAAATCGAAAAAAACCGCAATATCAATTGGAAAGGGAACTGGACGAGAGTTGATGTCATAGAAGAAGAGCTGAAAAATACTAGTCCATCAAGCTTTCGTCATTGTCAGGTTCAAGGTCGGAACGGAAAATTAAAATCGTTTTGGGCCTTTACTAAAGTGGTTCGGCTGAAAAAATATGGGAAGAAGCGATTAGTAATTGCTCATGAAACTGAAGATTTAAGTGATACTCCCCGCTTTTTAATCACAGATGCTCTGCATTGGGATATAAGCAGAATTATTCAAACCTGGAATTATCGTTGGTCAGTGGAAGTTTTTCACGAGTTTTCCAAACAAATAACTGGTTTGGAGTCTTCTCAGGTACGCAAGGAGGAAGCGGTTAAACGCCACTTTCGTTTGAGTTGCGTAGCGCAGTCGATGCTTCAAAGAGTTACTTGTAGTGGTCAGACATCGGAAAAATTTAAGTTCGCGAAGGAAAAGCCAACTATTGGTCAGCGCATGTATTTCTTGAATCGTGAAGCCTTGGGTCAATTATTGTCTTTAGCTGAAGGCTTATTTGCTCAAGGTAAATCTTGTCAGGACATTTTGGAGGTATTTATGCCTGCTTAAAATCATTTTATTGTTGATTTCAACCTCAATTTTGCCAAGTCGTGTGATTGACGGACAAAACTGGAAAAAAGAGAGGTGAAACCATTGTTTAAAGAAGACTTCAAGTCTTACCGTGTTAATTGCAACACAAACAGGTAAGCGATGAAAATCTCCTCTCCTCTATATCATCCATTGTTCAAACTTCTGGTTCCATCAAAAGCTTGGACCGATCTACGTCATCTTCAAACTTTTTGCTGGATTGGAGATGTAACCATCTTTGTGCTATAGCAACTAGAATATAATTCATGGCTGCGGATGGAGCATCTAAAGGTTCAACATTGAGCTCAGCACAAGCTTGAATCAATTTTAAGTTGAATAGTGATTTAAGTGAATCCCTAAGGAAATCATCTGCAGTAACTAAAAGAGCTTTAAGAGAGACTAAAACTTGAGCTTGGGCTTTGACAGCAGTGTCTTAGCCACTTTAATGACTCGTATCATTTCTACTAGGCCATTATTAATTTTAGGAATAGCAGTAGGTTGCCCTGAGAGAACATGACGAGCAATCTTTTCCGCGTCAATTACATCGTCTTTTTCTCTGTATCGCTTATTTGACACAACTTGGAAGGTTTCTCTGTAGAAAAGAGATTTATAAGAGAAAAAACACTTATTGAGGCATAATCACCGCCAAAACTTGTTCTGTAGATTTACCTTGAGCTAATAAGTTTTGAGTTAGTTGAAGTAAATTGTGTAAAGCTTCACGAGTAAGAGTATAGAGGCGTTGACCAATGGTTGACTCGTTTTCTGGAGCCTGGTTAAATCTTTCAGATTTACCTCCACTGCAACTAGCGGATTGAAGTGCCGATTGCGCTACACAACTTAAACAGAAATGGCGTTTTACCGCTTCTTCATTCCGTAGCTGAGCCGACTCAAAACCCACCAGTTGTTTAGAGAACTCATGAAAGGTTTCCACTGGCCAACGATAACTCCAAGTATTAAATACTCGATTCGCATCCCAATGCAAAGCATCAGTTAAGAGAAATCTTGGGGCCTCAGAAAGGTCTGATTTCTCATGGACAATCACCAATCGTTTTCGACCATACTTTTTGAGGCGAACTACTTTGGTAAAAGCCCAAATTTCTCGTTGCTCCTGATTACGACAGCGTACGGATTTGTGACGAAAGCTTTCTCGATGCTGAGTTTTTAATTCTTCTGCTACTTGGTCAACTCTTTGCCATTGACCATTCCACATAATATTTCGCGAACGCTCTACTTCTGTAACCCAATGTTTACCCTTCTCTTCAATCAGCTCCGTTAATGGTCGAGACAATACTCCTTGGTCGAAGGCATAGTCGGCAGAGGGAAATTTGCCTTCGGTTTCTATTTGACGGACTATTTCAACAGCAATTTCAGTTCGTTTGCGATAAGCTAGTCGATTTTTTTGATAGTAAAGTAACTCTAGTCAACGCTCTCGAACTTGCTCCATTTGTTCATAGTTTTCTTTCACTGTCTCATTTAAGTAGATTAACTCTTCTTTTTCATGGTTGGGTTTCTGGAGCTCGACTGCTATCCCATCTAATCTTTGATGATTGGAAACTACTGCCGTCACGACAGTTTGATAGCAACTCCAACAGCGATTTACGTAATCATAAGCAGATTTAGCCCCAAATATTTTTTCACTATAAGGATGATAGGAAAATGTCCAATCTAATGCGATGATTTCTCTTCCTTTTCCACTATGTATCGTATCTATTTTATTTCGATGTTCTGTCATTAATTTTTCGTACTGCCAACCCGCTTCAAACACCGCTTCATGCATTGCCCTTCGGCTGACTTTGTTTTCTTCGTTCAATACCAATTGACTATATATGCCTTGAACTGTTTTGTTTGGACTTATTAGTAACCCACTAATGTAACGACTAACATGTTTAAATCCTGCTTCTTTACGAAAGACTTTTCGGTATGATTCAAGGAACTTTGCAATCGTTCTGGGTATGCCAACTAGAGGAAGCATTTTTCTTGACTTATATTTCCTTCTTTACTTTCT
>NZ_ALVZ01000025.1 GCF_000332055.1 Xenococcus sp. PCC 7305
GACAAAAATCATCTACGTCGCAAAAAATTGCTGTGATATCTAATCTTGATGTCATCATAAAATTAGCTGAGATTCTCTAATTCTGCTTATTATGAGTATACAATGTCAGCCTTTCTTTTCTCTCAAATTTTCGTCGAACTCACGTTGCTAAGGTGAGGGCTTCCCGGTAGCCCATAATTGATGAGCCAGGAGAACTTCCTTGATTATGGACGTGGGGCTTCTCGCCCATTATCTAAATTCTGGCGTAAACTAGTTTCATCTTCTAATTTGCTTCAGACATTCGTCGCTTTTCTGTAATTTTCATGAAAGAACAAATTGTCACTTGGTTAAATCGTCTGCTTATAGCAGATGTCTTTCTCGTCTTCTTTGGTTTTGCCTGGTTTGCGATCGCAGTTATTGGGGAGTCGCTGAATATTAACCTCGGCTTCGATATTTGGTACAAACTATGGCAACCGCTATTTAACCCCGCAATCGGCATTCTGTTTTTGGGGGCTTTTGCTACTTGGATCATCAATAAAATTTCTGACAGATTTAGCAAAAAAGAAACGAAATAAAAGCAAAAGTCGTCAAAGAGGCACTCGTAAAGGCTTTTTTCAAAATATCCTCTCTTTGACCAAGTATCTACTATTCCGAAGTTGGCACCATCTCCTCGACTTTATGCTCGGCGATGCAGAACCTTTCACCTCTGCAAATACTTCTTAATTTTTGAATTTGGAATTGCTGACAGTGGACTTGGGTGCTTGAGTTTGGGAGCGTCACACGAAGGCAGAAGGACGAAGTCCTGGTCAATAAACTTGTCGCTGGCACACTAACACGGTCTCTCGATTCCCCTTAGTAATTCGCAACTCATCGTCTAAGTAAATTAATTTGAGTAATCCTTTGGGCGATTTCTTAATCTCAAAATGCTTGATTCCTGTCACTGAATCGATCGCAGATACTTGACCCATACCAAACATGGTCTGTACAAACCAAAATTTGAGGCGATCTAACAGTGAAACCCGGGATACTTTTTGACTATCACCAAATATTTCCTGCCATTGTTTTCTTAGTTCTGGATCTTGATTGTCTAGCGGCATTAATTCCCCGCCAGTGAACTTTACCTGTACGGTATCCTCATCCACAGGAGTACAAACAGCAAGATTTTTCACAATTCCTTTTAGTTGAGGAAAACCTGGCTCAATAATTTCGAACTCGACAATAATATCGTGAGTGTATTCATTCTCCTGACCTGTAGCAAAGACTGGTTGGCTAACTTGCTCGATCGCAACTCGCAGATTAACCGGCTCAAACTTATTAAATGCTAATCTGCCCAGAGTATAAACATATCTGTTTGCTTCATCTTCTAATCTGTCGGGAAAATTTGGGGCATTAATTAGTAACCAATTTCCCTGGAGTAATTCTTGATGCTCTACAGGACGAGATGTTGGGTTAAGGGCAGCGAGTTTGGCGATCGCATCTACCACTGCAACCTGTTTGGTATCTCCGTCATGATCGGCTAAAGCCTTTATTAAATCTGCTTTTGCTTGTTCTCTTTGCCCAACTGAACTATCTGTCTGCATGGTTATTACTTTTAACTTTATGTCACAATTATTTACAAAAGGGAAAATTTTGGGATATCTAAATCTATGGAAACAACATTAGCAAGTAATACCATACCTGCTGGAGGAACTGAGGCCACTAGCTTTGATGTCAAAGAAGCTTGGTATCCTGTGGCTTATCTGGATGATTTGGATAAAACTAAGCCCACAACTTTTACCTTACTAGAAATTGATTTAGTTCTTTGGTGGGATGCTAAGAGTCAATCTTGGCGAGCTTTTGTCGATCAATGTCCCCATCGCCTAGCATCTTTGAGCGAAGGGAGAATCAATGAGCAGGGATTGCTGGAATGTCCCTATCATGGTTGGTCTTTTTCTGGCTCAGGCAACTGCGAAGATATTCCTCAACAATCAGCCACCAATCAGGCTAATACTTCCAAGAGAGCTTGTGCAACTGCTTATCCGACTCAAACAGCTCAAGGCTTACTGTTTGTTTATCCTGGCAAAGCTGCTATGGCAAATCAGGTTCCCGTGCCCATTGTTGAGCCGATAGAAGAATCCCCCGAAGAATGGGTTTGTTTGGATCTGTTTCGCGATCTTCCCTACGATGCTTTGACTTTGCTCGAAAATGTACTCGATGTAAGTCATGTTCCCTATACCCATCATAAGACTGTCAGCAAAAGGAGCAACGCGGCGCCAGTCGATTTGGCCGTCACCCAATCCGATAAAAATGGCTTTCAGGGCGTATGGGAAGAAGGGCCTCGCAAAGGCGAACTTGGCACACAATATACTAGTTTTATCGCACCCTCTTTAATGTGGCATGATCTAACATCAAAGCAATTTGGTAGAACATTGACGGTGGTTTACGCTACGCCAATTCGCAAGGGCCAATGCCGTTTGTTTGCTCGTTTTCCCTTTAAATTTGCCTCGCCGATTCCTGCTTTCTTTATCAAGTTAACTCCTCGCTGGTATTCCCATGTCAATCAACATACTGTTCTCGAAGATGATCAGATTTTCTTGCATCATCAAGAAAGATATCTCGAAGCGAAGGGAGGAAGTGATAACTATAGCAAGGCTTTTTATTTGGCAACTAAGGCCGATTTATACGTTTCGGAGTTGCGCCAATGGGTGAATTTATATCATGCCGATCCCTTTCCTAATGAGAAATTACCACCCGCCTTATTAAAAGAGCAATTACTTGAAAGATATCATTCCCACACCAAAAATTGTGCTAGTTGTCGCCAAGCTCTAAAGAATATTCAAAAGCTAAAACTAGCTTCTGGTTTGGTAGGTGCGATCTCATTGTCTTTAAGTCCGATCCTCTCGGTAGTTTTCGCATCTGCTTCTGCGATCACGCAACGCAGTGCCAGCCTTTGGCTGATCGCTATGGGAACAACTAGTGGCATTGCCATAATCGCGATTATTCTTTGGTGGCAATTAGGAAAACTAGAACGCAAGTTTTACCAAGGCATGGAAATTCCGCCAAGGAATAAAGGGTAAGTACTAGTGCTGTGTAGTAGTCAAGAGTATGTAGAGACGTTGCATGCAACGTCTGTAGAAAGTCAAAAGACCTAAAGCATGCCGTCTTTCACTAGAGCAATTGGGCAACATGGGAGCAAAGAAGGTAATTGAGAAATAATCAAAGTATTGTGCGGGGCGCATTTTTTATCGTTGCTTCAGAATTCAGTTTCGCGCTGGGTGCTGCTCTGGTTAAATTGGTCTCAGAATCATTCCCCAATGAATCTATTGTTTTTTTTCGTAATTTCTTTGGACTACTAATTTTAGCTCCTTTATTGTTCAGAGGCGGCACAAAAACTTTACAAACAGACTGCTTACCTATTCATTTAGTTCGTTCGGGATTTGGCATCGGAGCAATGTATTGCTTTTTCTATGCGATCGCCAATCTTTCCTTGGGTAATACGATGTTGATCAAGTCAACTATTCCGCTGATTATTCCCTTTGTCTCAGGAATCTGGCTCCACGAAAAGATTTCTCAGCGGATAATTTTTGCTGGAGTTTTGGGCTTTCTGGGAGTTTTTCTGATTTTGAAGCCAGATGGGGATACTAATTGGGCGAGCTTGGTTGCGTTATTAAGTAGTGTCCTGGCGGCGATCGCGTTTGTGGCAGTACGAAAGCTTTCGGCAACAGAACCAACTTTACGAATCATCTCGTTTTTTAGTATTTTTGGTCTATTTATCTCAGCAATTCCTTTGATTTGGACTTGGAAAACTCCTACTGTCAGGCAATTTTTGCTGTTAATGGGCCTAGGATTGGCGACAACTCTTGGTCAATTTTTATTGACTCGCGGCTATCAAAATGCACCTGCTGCGAGTGTGGGAATTTTTACTTATACATCCGTTATATTTGGGACGTTTTTGGGTTGGTTGTTTTGGAGCGAGTTGTTGGATATGAATTATTTCTTTGGTGCTGTTTTAATCGTCTTAGCTGGCTCGATTGTCTTGAGAAGTAAAATAAAGTGAGTTCGATGAGTACAAAATTTACTAGTTCTGAATAAGGATTTAGGGATTTGGGGATTTAGGGAAAAGCTTATTACTTCGTTGTTCAACTTGGGAAATTTAATCAAAAAGGAAATTTGTCGAACTGACCGTTTAAAAACAAAAAACCTCGGTGCGAACACCCAGGCATAAGAGGAGAAATCAATGTCAATTAGAAAGTTGTTGTTTAGCTAAATTCTTCCCAAAAACTAGCTCACAGCAAAAGAAACTAAAACTGTAGCAGCAACAAACAGAGCAGCGATCGCACCTTGAACGATGTAGCGACGTTGTTCATACACTGCTGGATATTCAGCGTAGGTCATCTTGGGCTCAACAGCATAGTTGTTAAGAGTTCCGTTGTCGAGTTGAGTAGTGTACATAGGGCGTTACCTCTGCGTTGTTACTTGTCTAT
>NZ_ALVZ01000026.1 GCF_000332055.1 Xenococcus sp. PCC 7305
CAGTTATCAGTTATCAGTTATCAGTTATCAGTATCAAAATTAATTGTGTGCAACTAATTCACTCGTACTTGCTTTCGCCACTGGATAATTGTTTCTAGAGGGTCGCTCATGGTCACGTATTCGGCCATGAGAGCTAAGTCCAAATCCGGCAATAATTGACTATGAGTTTTTTGCTGATAATGATTATCCTGTAAACAATAAACTTTAATTTGATTATTTTGCCAAAACCAAACTTCTGCAACACCTAAATGTTGATAAATTTTCAGAATATCAACTCCACCGCTAGTATAAATTACCTCGATCGCCAGATCAGGAATCTCCTTATCAGTTCCGATACAATAACATTTGTCTGGTTCTTTTCCGGCTTGCTTCTTTTGTTTTCTCAAAGTAGTTGAACCTAAACCCCAAAACCGAATCCTATTTTCTTCTAGATAAGCTTCTAATAATCTACCGATATTTTCTTTATCTACTTCGTGACTACGACTGGGAGACATAATTTCTAATATTCCTGAGAGGTAACTCACTCGATATCTAGAACTATTGCCCATTGATAAAATGAGGGATTCATAAGCTTGCCAACTGACCCCAGAAGTGAGAAATCGTTCTTCTGGATCATTAGTTTCAAGTTTTAGCTGGAAAAAATCGCTCAGTATTGCCGAAGTCATGATTAATATCTTTGGAGTTGTGTCAAGGCTTAATTCAATTGTAAATCACTACTTATTTAGCCATTCCTTGCCACCTGGTAAATTTAGCAAATAATCTCTAATAGCCGATAGTAAATCTCTCGTGGAATATTGATAAGTCAAATTTATTAAGCATAAACTTTGCTCCAAAATTTCTTTCTTATTTATAATTTCTTCTAATTGGATAGGATTATAAGTTCCGTCATTAACTTCGATACTTGCCTCGATAACTGCTACTTCAAAAGCTTCCTCTAAGTATTCACTCCATTGGTTTTGGTTGACATAATGAGATTTTTTATTGTCTTTTAGATTTAATTTTTTTATTTGTCTAATGGAGTCACTAATAGAAGCAGCCCAAGAATTAGTTAAACGGTTTTTAACTTGATTCTTTATTAAATGGATTAAAAGACGAATTAAAAAGGATTCGATATTACGTAAAATCGCCTGTTTACTCATTCCTTCCAATTCATCAACAATTTCTAAGGCATCTTGATAGCGTCCTTCAACTATGATCTGTCTGAGAGATATTAATTCTTGAACCATAGTATTATTCCAAATTGCATTAAAATCGGAAAATTAGTAATCATGCTTACTGCTCTACAACATGGGAATTGATACTTTCTCATCATAACGCATATCAATAAAACAACTTGTTATTTTCAAGTATTAATATCGTTTTTAGTAACACATATAAAGTGCGATCAGCCAAAGGCTTCACAGCTTGATCGCGATTGACCATGTATGGCAAAGTCAAACTCTAGCTTGTTGATTTTACCGATGACTGATAACTGATTTCCACAATTCTTATGATCTCGTTAGTTACGGTTTACCTGGTCGTATTTATTTGAACAATAAGGAAGCTGATAATCAGGACATAGAAATAAATTTTTGACAATTTTTTTAAGTTTTCTGTGATCCCTAGTTAACTAATGTCTTAAACTACAAATTTTTTAGTTCGGGTGGATAGCCCAAAGCTGAGGCGACGGGAGCGGTGATCGCCTCGATCCGCGCAACTTCTTCCTTACTAAGTAGATTGCGCCATTTGCCAGTATTATCTTTATCAATAGGTCTTTGGTTATTCGTGTTGCCCACTGAATGACCTTGATGTAAGTTGTGATGACGAAGTAAATCATCATGCCAAAATAGCTTTCGTTGAGAGCTTATAAATTGCAAACAATTTAATAAAGTATTCTCGGGATTCATAACTAGCTGTTCATAGCGAACTATATGATGTTCAATCCCTCGATTCCAATACATTCCCAACAATGTATTTTTTAATCTCCAGCATAGGGCCGCAGTATCCAGAGCTTCTGAGCGTTGCCGTAGTGGCGGTGAAGTTGCAACATAGGTCTGAAAATTTTTGAGCCAAGGGTTAAGAGATTGACGAGTTGCAATACTCAAGACCGATAAAGTGCGTTGAATTTCATATTCTGCCCCTCCAGGAATTTGTGCCCACGATAATGCTTGACCATCATTCGTTTCTCCCATTACTAGATTCAGCATGGAGAGCACCACGTCCCGAGGATCTCGAAGGCACCAGAGAATCCTCAATCCTGGTAATTGGGCAAAGCTATCTATTGCTGAGGAAAATATAGGTAACTTAAATGCGACAAAAGGATGATAAATAGGATTGTTTAGGTAATCAGTAAGGTTATCGTTATCGAAGCAATCCTCATCTATTACATTGATTTCTGGATGAGAGTTCAGGATTAACTTGAGTAAGGTAGTTCCGCTCCGCTGGCAGCCAGTAATCAGGATGGGGAGATTGGCAAAGGTCATAAAATATGAAAGAAAATATCGCTATAAATTATGTTCTTGGCATATTTGCACAAGCATTATTAGTCTATTCAGGATTTTTATAGCGACAGCATAACCTATTGCATTCTCGACGTCAGAATCATGATTCTAGTTTTTTTAGCTTTTTTATTTCCTGAAGCGTGATCGCACTTTATAACGCATCTCAAATTCAGGAGCGATCGCTACTCTATTGCAAGCAAAATCTTATTTTTAAAGTCTTTCAAGTTTGTCTTGTCACTTGTTTTGAAATTGACTCTGCGGTGCTGGCGCGCCTCTCAATAAACCTTCAGTGCTTAAGTCTTCGTCGATTTCTTCCCAGTGAATACCATACCCACCACCACAAACTTGCCATTTTCCTCTTTGTTCTGGAGTAGCGGCTAATAATCTGGGATACCATACCAAAGGGGCAGTAATAGTTCTCCCATCCATCAGATCGACGCTAATTGTATCTTCTGTAAAGTAAACATGCTGAACGCGCTCATCAGCTCTTATTGCCAAAATATCCATACCAAGACTCCAGAAGCAGTTGTTGATGTTCGTTTACTAAAGATTTTAACTTTCTGAGGAGCGCTTTTTTTTGTTGATCTACTTATTTGTTTGATGAAGAACGTAAGTTCGTAAAACATCATTGATTAAGGTTTGATATTCTCTAATTTCTGGGTTATTTTTTGCTGTTTTACGAAACCATTCTAGGGTTTCTGTATCAACTCTAATGGATATAGCTTCGGTTTTTGGTTTTCTTTTCACCAACTTTGCATTTTGGAAAAAAGATTCATCCAATTCGGGAATATCGGAAAAGTCGATATCCTCATCAGACATCTCTAATAGTTTTTTTTTCTCTTTCTTCAAGAGACATATCAGGACTAAATTGATTGTTGCTCATATAGTTTCCTCTCTTTTTTACTCGCTTTTCTAGCTGAAATTAGTCTAATTATTCCGTCCCTATTAGTATGAACAACTATGGCAATGATTACCTGTTGCTGGGTTGTTAATAATAACTTGCCGAGGGAAATTTCTCTGCTTTCTCCATGGCTGAAACGTCGATCTTCATAGGTTAGTAAATTAGGGTCATCAAAAATTTTTGTTGCTTGTTGGAAGTCGATACCATGTTTAGTAATATTGCTTTGATTTTTATTTTCATTCCATTCAAATTCCATAATTTAGCTATACAAATCTGTATATACAAAGTCAAGAGGGTAGGATTGAGATAAATAGCTTCCTTAATCTCATGTAATCGCGTTTCCTTCTGGTTACGCTATTTGAGACGAAGCGCGAGACATGACGCTAGTCGCTCCGCGATCGCTCTTTATCTTGTATGGCAGATCGCTCTTTCGAGCTAAGCAGACTCTAATTACTTCGGCTTGGTAATTTCGCGATCGCGCAAAGCAAGACACTAGGAGATCGCGTTTCCTATTTGCGATCGCTCTTGATCATACATAGTAGATCGCTCTTCATCACGTATCGCAGAAGCTAACTCTAATTTGATAACTGATAACCGATTTGACGTTTTTTAAATTCAAAAATAGACTTGTGAAGATTTTATTAAGCAGAAATATTCTATAAAATTATTGATTTTTATCAATTTACGTATTTTTTACTAATTTACTATTTTGAATTGCCAATTACTCTAAATATCTAGGTCTAAATACAGAAAGTATCTATGATTACTCTTGCTGAACCCCAACAATTCAACAATCTAGCTCTTGCAACAACCTTAGTAATTATTAGACCTCTTGCAAAATATTTTTGTGGTAGAGTAAAGGGTTTGCACTTCTCTTGTACCTCATTTATGAACTACGCAAATGCCAAATCTCTATCAGGTAAAAAGTTTAAGCGGCGCTTTGGGGTCGAGAAAAAAACTTTTGAACGAATACTTGAAGCATTTAAGCAAGAATTTCCTCACAGACCAAAAGCAGGACGACCTTGGGATTTAGCAAGAGAAGAGCAAATTTTAGTCACCCTGGAATATTGGCGAGAATA
>NZ_ALVZ01000027.1 GCF_000332055.1 Xenococcus sp. PCC 7305
CTTCTTCTAATCTGCCTAAATTTCTTAAAGCAATACCACGGTTATACCAAGCCTCATGATAATCAGGTTTGATTTCTAAAGCTTGCTCATAGGAGGCGATCGCTTCTTCGAATCTGCCTAAATTCCTTAAAGCAATACCACGGTTATTCCAAGCTTCATGATCATCAGGTTTGATTTCTAAGGCTTGCTCATAGGAGGCGATCGCTTCTTCTAATCTGCCTAAATTCCTTAAAGCAATACCACGGTTATACCAAGCCTCATGATAATCAGGTTTGATTTCTAAGGCTTGGTCATAGGAGGCGATCGCTTCTTCGAATCTGCCTAAATTATCTAAAGCAATACCACGGTTATTCCAAGCCTCATGTTTATCAGGTTTGATTTCTAAAGCTTTATCATAGGAGGCGATCGCTTCTTCTAATCTGCCTAAATTCCTTAAAGCAATACCACGACCATACCAGGCTTGATCGTCATCTTTGTTATCTGCTAACCAATGATCTATATGACTAACTGCGTCTTCATATCGTTGACAGTTTAGAGATAGGAGAAATTGTTTATAAGCTAACTTTGTTTGCTCATTATTGCTGAATTCCAATTCTTTAGATAATGCTTGTAGTTCTAATAACTCATGATGTGATTGTTGTGGTTTTGCCTGAAAAATACTAGAATCTACAGTAGTTATCTTATCTTTGCTGGGAATAA
This sequence comes from Xenococcus sp. PCC 7305, assembly GCF_000332055.1. Taxonomy (GTDB): domain Bacteria; phylum Cyanobacteriota; class Cyanobacteriia; order Cyanobacteriales; family Xenococcaceae; genus Xenococcus. Next base: position 700 of record NZ_ALVZ01000027.1, read on the forward strand.
ACCTAAAAAAACCCGAACGCCAATCGAAAAAATCTGGAGCTCGTTTAATAAAATAATCAACACCAAAACTTGGCACTAGAAACACAAAAGAGATATTAAAATCTTCTCGAAAACGATCTCTTTGTAAGTTTAAATAACCTAAAAATCTCGGTACGCCACGCCAACTTTGTGAATAGCGTTCCTTGCTATTAGCATAAGTTTCTTGAGTGCTATCACCAAAAGTATATTTCTCATATTCATAAAGTGAATGTTCTAAACCAGAAATAAATAAAATATCAATGTCATCTATATTTGGTAAATCAATAATAAGATTGTAGAGACTATCAACAGGCTCAGTTAAACGTAGAGCTTCAATCTTTTTCTGACTAATGTCTTCTTTAAGATTAGCAATAATATCCTCTCCCACTACAGGAGAACATTGCACAAAAAACAAACCAAAACCATTGTTTCTTTGCAAAGAACGCCGCAAAGCATTATATTCGTCTATTGCTTCCCCATTTAGTTCTTGCTGCCAATTATTTAGTTTCTGGTTCACCATTTTGCGGCTAACTTTGTTGATAAACTTGCTGAAATTTGGGAATATTTCTTATTAAAGGATGGACATCATACCAACGTTTTAGCTCTCCTTGTTCGTCAAAATATACATATTCCAACAAACACCGATTGAATAAGAGAACACGATACTGATCGCTATTTTCTAATTCTTTAGATCGAGCCACTTTTGCCAATATAGACCATTGTGCTTCTTCAATAGTACGACGATAAACATCCCTTAATTTTGTTATCGAACGTTGGGCAGCTTTGGCTGTGATCGGTAAATTATCAACATGATTAATAGACTCTTGAATTAACTGCATTAGTTGTCTAACATGACCACCACTCATCATACATAATTTTTCTAAAGTAACTTGATCTTCAAAAATATCTGTTTCTAAGCCAAGATTAGGGTCAATGGTTTTAATTCTTTGACTAATAATTTCTTTTAGTTTATCCAATCCTGACTGATAAGAATTACCATCAGGTTGCTGTACCATGATCATCGGCAAAATCGTCGTATCGCCATAGTTAACATCAATATCGCTGGCTCTACTTGAATAAAGCAAAGAAATTGGCACAGTATAAACCACATGACAATCCAATCCTTTGAGCTGTTGACTGCGATCTATAAAAATATGGTCGTGATTAGTGCGTCCATCTTCTTGAATTACTGGAGTGATGCGATCTAAACTATCGGCAATTATCCCCAGCTTAGTTTTGCCCAGAGGCAGTTGATTTTGCGCCTCATTAATAAATTCGTTTAATGCCTTTAGCAAAGTAGTAGTGTGAGGATCAACTAGTTTGCGAATCTTAGCTCTTTGAGTGGGAACAGCTCTTAGATTAGCAGTTATCGTAGCAAAGGTTGTTATGGCGGTTTCGACACTGAGACCATCAAAGTCTACAGTTGTTAAAGCCAATTCTCGTAACTCTTGCCAGCGATCTTTTAGCCAATGGAGAATTGGATCTGGGTTATTATCTCGCAATTCTTCTAGTAAATGTCTGGTACAGGCCAGCAATATATCCGTATATTGGGCATCTTCCGAGTCGATATCTTCCTTGTCCGCACTGAAATAGACCACAAAACATTGATTTGCTTCCAAATACTTTTGCAATCGCAGTAATTCTGTCGATTTGCCCGCACCACGATGACCGGCATACAATTGGCAGGTAGGAGAATCGGCCCGTACGATCTTCCTCCCCAAATCCTGTTCAATATTACTATCTCCCCGAACTTCCCCACATTCTACGTAGGCAGGATCTCCAGGTTTCAACGGCTCAAAAGGATCAAAAGCATTGTAGATCCTGCCAATTAACTTTGGGTCAACATTCATAATGAAAGACAATTGCGGGTAGCAATAATTATACTAACCTGCGTTCATAGACGTAAGATCATTTTTAATTCCCTTTGCGTCTTTGCGTCTTTGCGCGAGATACAAAATTACACTTGAGAACGCGACTCAGTATTATAAATGTTTAGACAAGAATTGAGGAGATAGATACAGAGAGCAGAAATAGCCCTCTCATCCTACTCACTTATTACTTAAAACAGCGACATTAGAATTCATTTGCGATTTTTGCGCTAAGTATTCTGCCAACTGTGTTTCAATTTGCTCTTTCACAATTTCGCGATATTCCAGAAAATGCTCGTTATGAGCACACATAGTCAAATAATGTTCCCATACTCTTGGGTTTTTCTTCATAATACTGAACAAATGATGCCAAAATTTCCAACGAGTATTGCGTTGAATTCCCTGCCGCCAAATAACAATTGCTAAAGCCTTCAAATCTACCAAACTTGGCATCTTAAAAGGAGTCTGCACAGGAGTTGCTTTAAGCTTCAAAAAACAACGATAAACTCGATCTAAATAACGATTTGGATCATACAGTTTCCAAAAAGTTTCAATATACTCATTGGCAATATCTTCTATGGGACGAGTCGGTACAAAATTGAGCAAGGTAGTTTGATTAATATCTTGTTTGTCGTTTTCAAGTAAACGTTCTTCTTTCTCTAGACGCGCCCAAAGAGCAGTATTGGGAAGTGCTTGCAACATGCCAAACATTGCCGTAGGAATGGCAGAGCTCTCGACAAAATTGATAATGCGATCGGCAGCTCCTTTTTTCTCACCATCGAAACCAATAATAAAACCAGCCATGGGTCGCAGTCCACTACGAATAATTTTATCAACAGTATCAGTTAGCGAACTACGAGTATTTTGGAATTTTTTGGTTAAAGCTAAGCTATCTTCGTCAGGGGTTTCAATCCCCAAGAAGACGGCATTAAAATTGCAATCTACCATTAAATCCATCAACTCTTGATCCGCCGCCAAATCCACTGAAGCTTCAGTATTAAATTGGAAGGGATATTGATGCTCCGACTGCCATATTTTTAATTCTTTGAGTAATAATTTGACGTTGCGTTTATTACCAATAAAATTGTCATCCACCATGAAAATAGCTCTACGCCAACCCAGCTCGTAAAGAAACTCTAGTTCTTTTAATAATTGAGCTGGCTCTTTGGTTCGTGGTTTACGACCATAAAGCACGATAATGTCACAAAACTCGCATTGAAAGGGACAACCTCTAGAAAATTGCACCGACATAGAATCATAAGCGTCTAATTCTAATAAGTCATAGCGAGGAATCGGTGTTGTAGTAACATCTGGTTTCTCTGCGGTGCGGATAACTCCTTTGGTTTCCCCTCTTGCGAGAGCTTCGACAAACATTGGTAAAGTGATTTCTCCTTCGTCTAGAACCAAAAAGTCAGCACCAGCATTTAAAGGTTCATCGGGGACAGATGTTGCGTAAGGGCCGCCTACTGCAACCAATTTACCTCTTTGCTTAGCCTCTTTGATTTGTGCGGTCAGATCATGTTTTTGCACAATCATCGCTGAAAATATTACCAGATCTGCCCAGGCCCATTCTGCCTCGGTTACCGGACGAATATTGCGATCTACTAATTTAAATTCCCATTCCTGAGGCAAAATACTTGCCACAGTGATCAATCCTAAAGGGGGCAATAATACTTTGCGATCGACTAATTCTAGTATTTTGTCGTAAGACCAGAATGTCTGAGGAAAGACAGGATAAATCAGCAATGTCCGCATAAGTAAAAATACTCGTTAACAATCCCATCATTATAGCGATGCTTTGTGATTATTCAGAGTTTTTCCCATCCTCCCTATCTTTCCCCACACTGTCTTTAAATCGAAGGCAGAAGAATGAAGGCAGAAGGCAGAAGAATGAAGGCAGAAGGCAGAAGGTAACTGGCATAGTGGGAGAATTAGACTCACCACTATGCCCTGTTCCACTTAGGCGATTTCTCAAAATATTTGTACCAGGTTTTGATCAGATTTATCGATAATCTGTAAGGACGATTCGCGAATCGCCCCTACGTCAATGGTATGTTCTTTCCCAGAAATCACCTTAAAGCAGTGGAGGAATTCAACCTAAAGGGATAAGTTAGAAGT
>NZ_ALVZ01000028.1 GCF_000332055.1 Xenococcus sp. PCC 7305
GGGTCGTTTTTTGTTTCATGCTTTAGACCCGATCGCGCAGGAGCGTTTTCGTCAGATGAGACATGGAAAATAGCCTAAAAGAATTTTTAGAAAAAAAGTATTGACAGGCACAATAATATTCGCTATATTTAAGAACGTTGCGGGAAGGAAACCACTTGAAACGAAAGCCCTAACAAATTCTAAGCCCCCATCGTCTAGTGGCCTAGGACACCTCCCTTTCACGGAGGCGACAGGGATTCAAATTCCCTTGGGGGTACTACAGTAAAATAATAAAACTTAGGGGATCGTCATTAAGGCAATCCCCTATTTGTTTTTTCAGTTACCAAGTTCATGAATCGTTATCAGAAGATTTTAATTATCATCTTTGGCATTTCTCTCGCTCTTATCCCCGACAATGTTGTAACCTCGGCAAAAGAATATCAAATAGTTCAAGCACTCTCTTCACGACAAGTCAATCTGCGTGCTAAACAAATTACGGTAAGAATTGATGGGGACAAGTCTGGCTCAGGAATTATTATTGACTCTTCCAATAACAAATATACCGTCTTGACTAGTTGGCATATTGTTCAAGAATTGGGTGATTATATAGTGCAAACAGTTGATGGTCGCCAACATCAAGTATCCCCAGACACTATTCAAAGAATATCTGATGTCGATCTTGCAGTTTTCCAATTTACTAGCCCACAAAATTATCAGATTGCTGAGCTGGGAAATTCTAACAATTTGACTGAAGGGCAAGAAATTTACTTTTCTGGTTATCCTGGGGAGTTAAGGACAGAAAGCGATCGCGTTTATCGCTTTTTCTCTGCTAATATAGTTGGTTTATTAGACAGTCCAAATGACAATGGCTATAGTCTTATTTACGATGGTAGTGCCTTTCCTGGTATGAGCGGAGGCCCAGTACTAAATGAACAGGGACGACTAATCGGCATTCATGGAGAAACTAATATTCATGCGGTGACTGGAGCGGTGTCTAATTACGCAATCCCTAGTAGTGTTTATCAAAGCGAGATCGCGACAAACGACGAAATAAATAATGCCACTACTGCTGTTGTTCCTGAAACTGTCGTAGAAACTGACACGGCTCAACAACCCACCACAGATTCAAACTCCACTGCAACTACAACAGCTAAACCGGAGAGTGATAATGCAGCTGCCACACCCAATAATCCAGCGATCGCAACAAACGACGAAACAAATAATGCCACTACTGCTGTTGTTCCTGAAACTGTCGTAGAAACTGATACAGCTCAACAATCCACCACAGATTCAAACTCTACTGCAACTACAACAGCCGAACCTGAGAGTGATAATGCAGCTGCCACACCCAATAATCCAGCGATCGCAACAAACGACGAAACAAATGATGAAACCAATAATGCCACTACTGCTGCTGTTCCTGAAACTGTCGTAGAAACTGATACAGCTCAACAACCCACCACAGATTCAAACTCCACTGCAACTACAACAGCCGAACCTGAGAGTGATAATGCAGCTGCCACACCCAATAATCCAGCGATCGCAACAAACGACGAAACAAATAATGCCACTACTGCTGTTGTTCCTGAAACCATTGTAGAAACTGACACGGCTCAACAACCCACCACAGACTCAAACTCTACTGCTGTTGTTCCTGAAACTGTTGTAGAAACTAATACTAATCCACAACCTGCCGTAGAAATTGACCCTAGCGAAACTAATTCGGTACCTGTTTTTAGTTCGCCTCAGAATCAAGTACAGAATTCTCAGGTCGCAACCTCTGGCAGTCTGGGCAAACCAGAAAAAAATGAGACTACCGAAGAACCTGCCAATGTCCCCGCAACTACATCTGGGGCGATCGCCAATTCTCCAACAGAATCGAGTCAAGCCAACTCATCAAGCGATCGCAAAAGCAGCTTAATCTCTGAGCAAACAGGAATAGACTATACTGAGCTACAAGATTTGCTAGCTCAAGGAAAATGGCGTGAGGCAGATCGTCTCACCAAACTAGATATCAGCAATATTTTGCAAACTATTAAACGGAAAAACAATAATAACCCTCTTGAATTGAGAACCATTGCCGATCGCGCTTGTCAGGATATGTTGCTTATCGATTCTTTGTGGCGTAAGGCCAGTGGCGATCGCTTTGGATTGCGTCCCCAACAAAATATTTGGAATAGTCTCAACCAAAATAACAACTTTTCTATTGATGTGTGGCGAAATTTTGTTACGGAAATTGGCTGGAAAACAGGAGATATTAATAGCGCAGCGGGATATATTCTTTATGAGGAATTAGATTTTAACCCCCAAACTGCACCATCGGGTCATCTTCCCTGGTGGTTTGATTATTCTGCGGAGCAAAAAAATATCATGAGACAAGTTCTTACCCGCTGTAGATTTTAAGCTCAATAAAAAAGCCGGGAAAAAATCCCAACTTAATTGATAATGTACCAAATTATAATCTAGCAGGTGTGAGGGCTAGTCATAGAATGATGTAATAACATCATGAACTATCAAGGTAACGAACAAGTTAAGAAGACTTTAACAACTGATTTTCTCACTTTGCCCTTATTTTCGCCCAATCATTCCGCAAAATCGGTGAAAAAAATTACAAACCTCAAGTTCGATAAGTAGTTGTGCAAAATGGATTACTCCTCAATCTGCTGTTGTGTTTTAGATGGAAAAAATCGTTCTAGAAACTCTTGCGCTTGATCATTAAATAAACCACTGAAGGATGCAGACGAAATAATTGCAATTATGCTGATGATTATTCCTATTATCCATTTTTTATCAAGTGTTTTAGCTGGTGCTTGAGGTTCTTGATTGACTTTGATCCCTGCGTTTTCAGACATCATGGGAGAGTTAACAGGATTGAAGTCTCCACCGATATTCCCGATGTTTAATTCTTTACTGCGATCGCTATTATCTATTTGACGGTTATCAATTTTATCCCCTTGGATATAGTCTCCTTCTATCTTTTCGTTGTAATTACCATTATTAATATTAATTTTGCGATCGCCCATGGTTTTCTTTCCTTGTTCTAAGCCAAAAGTTTCAACCTTATCAATGTGAAATATTATATTATTATCTGAGGTTTCATTGTTATCACTAGTATTTTGTTTGCCAATAGTCTCATCAATTAGTTCTAAAACCTTAACTTGATGAAATGGTGGTTTTCCACAACCGATATATTCTTGCTGATATGCAGTTCTTTCTTTTAATTCTTGAAGTCTATAAAAATGAGGTTGAGAACTATTTTTACAAGTAGAACAGTTGCAATCAATTAATTTGTTATATTTGATTTTTTCATAGGAATTATTTATTTTATCTATTTCATTAAGAATGATAGCTAAAAATTCCCTTTTCTGATTACCGCTGATTCTAATTCTAATTTCCTTTTTGTCATAATTTTCAATAATTTCTGCCTTAGCATAGTTGTCAGTTAGAATTACGCCATTACGCCATACATTGTCTTGATCAATATTTTTGTGCATTTCAACAATAAATCTAGTCAAAATACCTTTTGGCATAAATCCGTACTCATATCTAATTCTTACATTCTTTTCTGAGTTCCAATTATAATCTGGCCGTTTTAAAGATAGCAATTGAGGAGCAAGATACTTATCTTTATTATTAGGAATTTGGTAACAAAGCTTGAAATTAATCATTAATTGCAATAACTCACTATGCATTCTTTGATACTTGGTCTCATTCCAAATATTAGCTAAATCTCTTTTGCTAAAACAGCCTAGTTTGCGAATTACTCTATTATTATCTAATACTTTATAAACTGCATCTGTTCCCCATTCCGGTTTAAGAATTACAAAGTTTTTTAAAGCTGGATCATCCTGAAAATGTAAGCAAACACCCAAATCATGAAGATATTGGCTTAGTTGTAGAGCATTTTTATATGTGCTAAAACCATTATTTTTACAAATATTCAAGTATTTATCTAGACTAATATAATTATTGTTCTGGCTTTTTAATTTCTCCAAAGCTTGTCTCACATCTACCCAGGTTTTGGGTAAAGCATTCCCCACATGAGGTAATTTTTGAATATATTGTTTAATATTAAATAAAATCTCTTCTAGGTTCTTATTCGATTTGAGGTTTGTTGCCAAGGTTTCTTTGAGACTAGTAAATTCCCCTCTCAATCCTGCTTCATCTATTTCACGATGGCGATTTTGTTTCTCGTTTTTAATAATTAGGATGGGACTGTTGTCGGATAAAAGTTCTACCACATTCATCCAATAATATAAATTATGATCTTCTTTGCGAGTATCAATTACTATTGCGTAGAGAGAACGTTTAGTTAGAAAAAATTGATGAGTAGAGTGATAAATCTCTTGCCCACCGAAATCCCAAATATTGACTGTAAATTCGCGATCATTATCTAGTTTAAATTTCCACTGAATTACATCAATTCCTTCAGTAGAAGGTTCTTCAAGGTTCAGGTCGTAGTTGGGATTAATAATCTTATTGGCTAGAGTGGTTTGTCCTGCTCCACCTTCTCCAACAATAATAAATTTTGCTTCATAGATATTATCTTCTCCTGCTTTCAGTTGCCAGAAATAATTTCTAATAGATTTAATTCCCTGGTTTACAATTTCCAATGGTGGTTTCTCTATTTCATTGCCTTCCAAGTCAAATATGATTAAGTTAGAGAGTTTAGTGATGCTTTCGGGGATTTGAGTGAGGTTATTCCCACTTAAATCAAGCTGGGTTAAATTGGTGAGCTTGGTGATGCTTTCCGGGATTTGGCTGAGG
>NZ_ALVZ01000029.1 GCF_000332055.1 Xenococcus sp. PCC 7305
GCAGCTCATAATGGGACTAACAATTCCTCCTGGCAAGAACTATATGAATGGTGGGCAGCTCATAATGGGACTAACAATTCCTCCTGGCAAGAACTTTCCGAAGAGGAACTGGTTGAATTTCACCAGGAAGTTACTGGAGAAAATAAAGTTTGGTGGGAAGAAGTCTTTTGTGCGAGCCAAGATGATGGCAATGTAGAAGATATAGAATTGCCAGGAGAAAATAACAATTTACTAGTTGGTGCTACCTATTACAAAGAAATTTATGGTGGTAGTAATGATGACATTATTGCAGGAGACATCAGCGATGATAATATTACCGCTGGTCAAGGAGATGACCTGATTGATGGGGCACAAGGGGATGATACGATCTTTGGTGCAGATGGTTACGACACAATTTTTGGCTTTGATGGCCGTGATTCGATCATGGGAGGTAATGGCGATGACGTAATTTCGGGAGAGTCAGATAATGATGTTCTAATTGGCGAAGCCGGTGCTGATGTCCTCATGGGCGGTCATAATAATGATTACCTTGATGGTGGAGACGGTCGAGATTTTCTCAATGGAAATACTGGACATGATGTTTTGATAGGCGGTGCTGGAGATGATGCCCTGGAAGGAGAATCGGGCAAAGATTTATTAGTTGGTGGAGAGGGTCAAGATCTTGGCAATGGTGGCAGTGGCGATGATTTAATCTTTGGCGACCAATATTCGGAGAACTTACACCAAGCCTTTGGTAATAATTTAAGTTCTTTAACAGTTTTGTTTGATTCCGGTAATGCTATTGATCCTTCTGAAGATAGTACTTCTACTGAAACCAATGCAGAAGAGTTGATTAATGTAGCCCTAGCCCAAGACGCCATCCGACTTGAAGCGGAAAGCATGAACCTCTCTGGAGGTTATTACCCGGATGATGACTTTTATCATGGGGAAGTCATTCGCACTAGTTCTGATAATCCTTCTGGTGTTGCGAAGAACGAATTTACTGGAGAAAATGGCTATTACCAAGTAAAAGTTCGCTATATCGATGAGTCGGATGGTAATGCCTCACTCAGAGTTAAGATTGGCGATGCAGAAATAGATAGTTGGATACTGGAACAGAATGAAGAAGGTGAAAATCAGTATCATACTCGCACTATTTCTCAGGGAATGCATATTGATACTAATGCTGCGATCGAGATTCAAGGACAAGCAGAAAATTATGAATTTGCTCGCGTTGACTATATCGAGTTCATTCCCATTGAATCGCCTCAAGATATTGATTCCGACAGTGAATCTCATACTGATTTATCGCCTGAAGATGCTTCTTTTAACAACTTATCTAATGAATTAGCCCTAGGAACTAATAGTGATATTTTGAAAGGTGGTTTTGGCAATGATGGAATTGATGGCGGCAAAGGTAATGATATTATCTTTGGCGAAGATGAACTAAATGATTCTCGCTATATTGCGCCTCCCTGGATTGATGGAGCTTTTCACTATGGTCATAGCACTTATATTCTGAGTGAGACTGGAACTTGGCAAGAGGCTCAAGCAGAAGCCCAAAGTTATGGCGGGAACTTAGTTACTATCAATGATGCGGCTGAACAAGAAAGACTAAATGAAAATTTTGGTACCAGTGAAAAATTCTGGATTGGATTCACTGATCACGAACAAGAAGGAGTATGGAAATGGGCCAATGGCGATAAAGCAATTTATACAGATTGGAAGCCGTTCCAACCTAATAACTTTGGAGGTCAAGATTATGCTGTGATAAACGACGATAGTTTTTTACTTCTAGGCTCTAAAACCCAATGGAATGATGTATATAGTTCAGAGAAAAATCGTGGCATTATTGAAATAGATTGGTCTAGCATGGGCGGCAACGACACTATCTTCGGGGGTGCTGGTGACGACCTAGTTTACGGTAATTCAGGAAATGATTTAATTTATGGGGATAATGCTGAGATTGAAATACTGACTGAGGTTAATAGCGGTAATGACAATCTAACTGGTAATGGTGGCCATGATACGATTAATGGTGGCGTTGGCAACGACACTATTAATGGGACTGATGAAGTTGTAGTAGGTTACTTGGAACGAGATTTTCTTCATGGTGGTGCTGGAGCAGATAAGTTTGTCTTGGGAGATGAAACTCAAGTTTACTATGGCATTGGAGGCAATCAAGATTATGCTGTTATCCAGGACTTTGACCCCAATATCGATATCCTAAATATTTATGGCACTTTAGACGACTACGAACGAGAGCAGATTGGAAATGATACTTATCTCTCTCATAATGGCGATTTGATAGCGATCTTGGAAAACACTAGCAGTTCAGATAGTGTTAATTGGGTCAATTAATATTAATAATTCATAATTGTCAGCTATGAATTACTTTTGTCATTTATTTATTATTAATTAGTAGATTCTTGAAAACCTTGGAGAATATTTGAAAAGTAAGTTGTGCAACTTCTCGAATGTTCTCTTTTTTGTGCTGAACAGGACAAATTTCTTGATTCACTATTATTTTTTATATGATTTAACATTGATAAGCTATTATAATGGCATAGTGAGTTAAGGATTGGAATTAACATTATTACGTAGATATATATGTCCATCTGTGAGAAAAAATAAATTGAAAAAATTTCGATAACTTCTTACAACATATTAATATTCTATCCGCAGATACCCTTAACTAATGCAAAGGTCTTGTAAAGTTTGAGCCTATTAAAATCAAGTAAAAATCAAGGGTTAAGTATTTTTCCATTTTCCCGAAAGGTTAGATTTGCTGTGCCTCACGAGTATAAGAATTGCCATATTTACTTCTTACATTGATTGAAAGGAGCATAATTTGTAACAACTAGCTGAACATTCCCTTTAGGATTAATAATCCAGCCCTCTGCTTCAATTATTTTTGTAGGTTGGGAAGAAACCGAATCTTTCGTGATTGCAGCAGGATATTCTGGGTGACTAACTAGAGAAAAATCCCGTAAATCTTCCCATAATGACTGACCTCGGAGAACTTGACTAGGGTTTTCCGCTAATCCACCTTTTCCAGTCACTGCCATGACGTTTTTCTCTTCTACAGAACAAAGAGATGTCATTAAGCCGGTGGAGTCAGGAATTTCTGCTGATAATTGCACTACACCGATCTGCTGCGCAGAATCTGGATTGTCGATTTCGACTATTCCATCTATGCCAAAATCCGAACTAGCATCAATGTTGCTGTCAGCAGATAACAAAATAACTTCGGTGTTGATACTAATTGTACCACCATCGCCAAAAGATGCATTAGCCCTAATATCACTATTGTCTCGATTAACAATATAGTCGCTAGCGATCACAATATTTCCTCCCCCTCCAGTACTATCAGAAACGCTAGTACTAATAAGACTATTGTTGTCCATTAAGAGAAATTCTGTATTGGTGATATTAATATCTCCTCCACCTGATTGTTCGGAAGTAGCAATAATCAATCCTTGATTGGTTTGAATTTCGGCACTTTTAAGATCAATATTGCCCGCTTGACCATTACCAGTACTGCTAGTAGTAATTGTCCCTTGATTAGAAATCTCTAGGACACTGCCAGTTACAGAGATTGTTCCAGCATCCCCTGCTGCTGAAGTACGGCTACTGAAAACTGCACCATTATTTAAAGTAAAATTTTCTGTGTTGACCTGAATTAAACCACCATCGCCTTTTCCTGAAGTTTCGGCATTTACTTGAGCGCCATTTGTAGCAGTGATTGTCTGACTGTTCAGCTCAATATTGCCGCCGCCACCAGCAAAAGTTGAAGCATTGATGCTAGAAGGGGTGTCAACATCTACTCCATTGAGTACAATAGTTTGAGCATTAATAGTAATATCCCCAGCCAACCCAGTTCCTGGTGGCACATTTGCATTACCACTCAAGAAATTACTCGCACTGACAGTTGCACCATCTTTAATAATCAATTGATCTGTTGTTAAATCTAGATTGCCACCATTGCCATCACCAAAAACCGCACTAGAAAATAAACCACTACTACCCCCGCCTTCGGCGATCGCATTGCCTGTCAACTCTATTGATTCTGACACTCTCAATGTCAGATCTCCTGCAAAACCAAAACCTCCAGTAGCAACAGAAATTTGTGCCCCACTAGACACTCTTAAATTGTCGGCAGTGATTGTGATGTTGCCACTATCCCCTGTAGCACCCGGGAATATAGTTGTAAATAAGCCACTAGATTCATCGGCAATGGAATTATATCCAATTAAATCAATTTCATGAGCACGAATATCAATATTTCCGCCTTTCCCTGAACCCTCGACGCTGGAACTGATTTGCGTCCCATTATTTAAGATTAGACTTTCCGTCTCAATTGTAATATCACCACTAACACCTGTAGCCTTATTTGCTACAGTAGCGAAAATTGAACTGGTATTATCGACAGATGATGAATCACTTAAGTCGATATGATTCGCTTTAATTATAATATTCCCGGTTTTTCCAGTGCCAAGAACACTGGAGCCAATATCTCCGCCATCTCTAAGGACTAAATTATTAGTTTCAATATTTAAATTGCCACTATTTCCAGTAGCTAGAGTATTAGTAAATACTCCACTAGGAGTGCCATTAGGAGAAGTTCCATTTAGTTCAATATCTTGGGCTTCAATATTGATTTCCCCTCCTGTAGCAGTACTAACTGACAAGGCAAAAACTTGAGCTCCTCCAGCAACCAGCAAGCTATCTGCTTCGATATTAATATCTCCGCCATCACCTCTTGCTCCTGGCACAACAGGAGTAAAAAGACCACTCGAACCAGCGACTCGCGAACCGCCAATTAATTCTACTCGCTCCGCATTGACGCTTAATGTCCCTCCATCTCCACTGCCAAACAC
>NZ_ALVZ01000030.1 GCF_000332055.1 Xenococcus sp. PCC 7305
CCCGATTCCCGATTCCCGATTCCCGATTCCCGATTCCCGATTCCCTATTTTAGTGTGCGCTCCCTAAAGCTTAAATTTAATGAGTGATAATTTACCTCGTATTCATCCAGATACTATTGAATTAGTGCAACAAGGAGCTGACATTATTGAAGTTATCTCCGACTATGTGGTGTTGAAAAAAAAGGGGAAAGATTATTCAGGGTTATGTCCTTTTCATAACGAAAAATCTCCGAGTTTTAGTGTTAGTCAAGAAAAGCAAGTTTATTACTGTTTTGGTTGCGGTGCTGGTGGGAACACTATTAAATTTCTCATGGAGATTGGTCAACAGTCTTTTGTCGAAGTAGTTTTAGATTTGGCCCAGCGCTATCAAATTCCCGTAGAGACGGTTGAACCCGAGCAAAGACAAGAAATCCAGCGTCAACTCACACTAAAAGAGCAACTATACTCCATCCTTGCAGTAACTAACAATTTTTTCCAACATGCCCTTCGTCAAATTCCAGGAAAACCTGCTTTAGAATATCTCCAACAAGAGAGACAGTTAAGTGAGTCTGCGATCGCACAATTCCAGTTAGGTTATGCACCTGGGGGCTGGGAAACTCTCTATCGTTATCTAGTAGAACAAAAACGCTTTCCGGTTGATCTGGTGGCGGAAGCTGGTTTAATTAAACAACGCAGCGGCGGTAATGGCTACTATGACGTATTTCGCGATCGCGTTACTATTCCTATTCTCGATACCAAAGGAAGAGTGATCGGTTTTGGCAGTCGCACTTTAGGAGATGACAAGCGGTTGGACCCTGCCGAGGTCTCCTCGGCTAAGGAACGCCAACCAAGAGGGCCTAAATATCTCAATTCTCCCGAAACTCCTCTATTCGATAAAAGTAAAACTCTATTTGCTTTAGATAAAGCCTATAAAGCTATTAGTCAGCAGGATACAGTCATTGTAGTAGAAGGCTATTTTGATGTTATTGCGCTTCATCTTGCCGGTATTACTAACGTAGTAGCATCCTTGGGTACTGCTTTTACCCATTATCAAGTCAAACAATTATTGCGTTTTACACCTTCTAAGCAAATTATTCTCAATTTTGATGGCGACCCAGCAGGAATTAAAGCGACCGAAAGGACAATTGCAGAAATTAAAGATTTAGTTTATTCAGGGCAAGTCCAATTAAGAATCCTGACTCTTCCCAATGGCAAAGATGCCGATGAATTTATCAACAGTCGAGCTGATGCCGCGCAAATTTATCAGCAATCAGCAGCAGATGCTCCTCTGTGGCTAGATTGGCAAATAGCGAATTTGATTCAGGGCAAAAATCTTAAACTAGCCAATGAAATGCAGCAAGTGGCAACCGAAATGGTCAGGCTGCTTAATCTATTGCAAGATGCGAACCAGAGAAATTATTACCTCAATTATTGTGCGGAGATTTTATCTCAAGGAGAATCGAGGATTGTTCCTCAAAATCTAGCCACCTTACAAAACCAATTATCTCCTCAAAGAAAAAATAGAAGTTTTCACTCTCATAAGAAAAAACAAGTCAAGGAAAAAATATCTTTTAGCATTGCTACCAGTCCTGAAGAGGAATTGTTATTACAGGCCGAATCTTTGCTTTTACTAATTTATATTCACTGTCCTAAATATCGTGAAGAAATCACAGATCGCTTAGAGGACAAAGATTTGCTTTTTAGTTTGCCCCAGCATCGGTTTTTGTGGCAAGAAATCATTGAAGCAGAATCGCGAATCAATAAGTCATCAGAAGTTAATGAAAATCCTCTGCTCGACCAGTTACATAATCAAACTCCGGATTTTCCTAGTGAAATGAAAGCTGTCACTAGTTTCTTTCATCTTGATGAAAAGAGCCAAGAAGATATTTACCGAGCGGCATCAAGAATTGAAAATGCGATCGCATCTCTGGAGCAGGTTAATTGTATTAAATACCAAAATTATTGCACCGAACAATTACAGAATCTTAATCCCCTAACTGACAGCGATCGCTTGCAACATTTGTATGAAGAAATTCAATATACCAAAATTCGTATTCAAGAGTTGGAAAAGAATCGTCTTTCTTTTTATTAGGTTTTAGGTTTTAGGTTTTAGGTTTTAGGGGTTAGGTTTTAGGGGTTAGGCAAGAGACTTACAGTGAGTAATTGTTGTGAATTATTTTGCTTTTGGACAAGTATTTTTCTCATTACTAGATGCCAATGTTGAATTTACGTAAGAGAAAAGGACGATAAACTAAGTGTGATCTCTAAGGTTGTCGGCCATAAAGATTAAGAGTATAAAGGAAAAAGGACTCTAATAACTCAATAATTATTACTTATTACTCATTACTCATTACTTATTACTTACGCCAGTTAAATATTCTTGGTATCTAAAATGAAAATCAACTTATTTGCTAATGTTGTTACTAAATTAATTATTAGTAGTGCATCTTTGCTTATTATTGCTCAACCTAATTATGCACAGAAAATTGATAATAATAACCGAGAAAATAACCAAGCTCAAATCACAGAATATACGGAAATAATTGGCTTATACCCTCGTAATGCTGAAGCCTATTACAACCGAGGAAATATTTATGCTCAAATGAAAAATTATGACCAGGCCATAGCTGATTATAATAGTGCAATCTATCTTTATCTTAATTATGGAGAGACTAATATTTCTCGTCGGACAACAGAATATTTACCCACTTCCGATAGTGAATATGTCCGTTTTAATCCCGATTTAGAAAGAGTCTATTTTGATAGAGCAACTACCTATTATAGTTTGGGTAATTACGAAAATGCGATCGCAGATTATTCAACGGTAATTCGACTTAATTTAGGGAATGAACAAGCCTATTACAATCGCGGACTAGCTCTTTATAATGCGAAAGAATACGACAAGGCGATCGCAGATTATACTCAAGTCATTAGCCTGAATCCCAATCGTCTGAGAGTGTATAACAGTCGAGCTAGAGCTTATCAACGCTTAGCTCAATATGATCAGGCGATCGCAGATTATAGTCAAGTAATTAAAGCCAACTCCCAGAATGTAGAAGCCTATCAGAATAGAGCCCAGCTTTATATTTCCTTAGGGCAATATGATCAGGCGATCGCTGACTACGGTCAGATAATTAGTCTCAATCCTAATAATCCTGAGGGTTATTACAATCGTGCCGAGATATATGATGATCTGAAGCAATATAATAAGGCGATCGCAGATTACAACAAAATTATAAAACTCAATCCCCAAAATGCGAAAGCTTATTATCAGCGAGGACTTTACTACTCCTATTTAGAAAACCAAGATCAGGCAATTGCCGATTTCAAAATAGCAGCTAACTTGTATGAAGAAGCCAATGAAGTGAATAAGCATCAAAACGTCCTAAACGAGTTGGCGAAACTAGCCCCACCAGAAATTGAGAAACCTAACAATTAAATTGAGACACAGAGGAAAGGGATCTTAAGCCTTCTGCCCTCTGCCTTTATTATCCCGCTTGACGGGACTGCCCTCTGCCTTCTGCCTTCTGTCTTCACCTAAGAATATAAACTCGCCACATATTCCCCATAACCGTTATAGGGAAGAGTCTCCTTGATATCCCAAGATAAACCAGGGCCTGTACTAATGAATTTTTCTGTGGCTTGTGACCAACGAGGATGAGGCTTGCTAGGATTGACGTTCGCCTCGAAATCATATTCTCTAGAGTCGATCGTATTCCAATAAGTTGCAGGTTGCTCCTCAACAAATTCAATTTTGACAATAGATTTTGCGCCCTTAAACCCATATTTCCAAGGGATAACCATTCTTAATGGGGCACCATGTTGTTTCGGCAGCTCACTACCATAGATACCAACAGCAAAAAAAGCTAACTCGTTAGCCATCTCTTCTATTCGTAGACCTTCGGTATAAGGCCAAGGCAAGGAACCAATATGAAATCCTGGCCCTTTAGTAATTTCAGGATCGTAAAAAGAAGTAAAACGCACAAATTTAGCCTTAGGACTTGGTTCAACTGCGGCGAGCAATTTTTGCATCGGAAAGCCAATCCAGGGTAAGACCATTGACCAAGCTTCTACACAACGAAAACGATAAATTCTCTGCTCAAGGGGAAATTCTTTTTTTAATTGATCGATATCGTAAGTACGAGGATTTTTTACTAGTCCCGTAACTTCTACTTGCCAATTTTCTGTAGGCAGTTTTTGGGCATCTATCCAAATAGTTTTTGTGCCACCAAACTCATAGAAATTATTATATTGTCCCGCAAGTTTCCTATCCGTAATTGGTCTTTGCAGATTGGCAAAAGCAGGATTTTTACGAAAAGAATCGATCTCAGGTAAGTTTAACGTAGCCTCCAATGCAGTTTTGGCACTAGAGCTTCTGTTACTACAAGCTGTAAGAGGTGCGATGCTAGCTGCCATCCCAGCTCCTGCTAAAGTTTTGAGAAATCGACGACGATTCCAATAATTTTTCTCTGAAGTAACTTTACTTTCAGCAATATCCCAGATCTGAGCTTGACGAATTAAAACCATTTATAAAGAGTAAGTTTGACAGGCGATCGAGTTTCTCGACCTAATTTCTCTTTAACAAATTTAACTGAGTAGCTATGGGGAATACTAGCTATCAATTAAGGGGTATATTGCTTGAACTCTAAAACTGTTGCTTTTCCTGTGTTCAGACTATCTGCCACTAAAGCATAAGACTCATCGCGATCGCTGTCCTGAAACAAGCATTTCTTGTTATTCAACAATCAACATTGGCAAGTCTTGTCTGATATCGATAAATTGCTGCTACAAGATCAAACGTCAGGAAGATCTCCTAAAACCGCCTAACCCCCATGAATTAGTGGCCTTGCCCAAATTATAAGTTGGGCTGATAGCGATCACAACCGCTGTACTAATTAGTGTCTCTTATCGTTAATTATCCTTCTTAAACGTGAGTTCGACGAAAATTTGAGAGAAAAGAAAGGCTGACATTGTATACTCATAATAAGCAGAATTAGAGAATCTCAGCTAATTTTATGATGACATCAAGATTAGATATCACAGCAATTTTTTGCGACGTAGATGATTTTTGTCTCCAGTGG
>NZ_ALVZ01000031.1 GCF_000332055.1 Xenococcus sp. PCC 7305
TTAGGTGTTAGGTGTTAGGTGTTAGGTGTTAGGTGTTAGGTGTTAGGTGTTAGGTAAATCTCGGAAAACGATAAATATGGCTATGTATAGACTTCCGAAACAATCTAATATTATCTCAGTGTAATTACGTAAGTGAAATCAATAGTAACTTGCCTAAAATTCAAGAGTATTTGTGTTTTACTCAAAGAACATATGTGCGTATTTTTACTGTTGTTGTTTAATCATATTTCAAATATAAAGAACAAGTTAGGAAATCAACTAGATAGCCAGATAATTACTTACAGTGTAAGCAATTATGCCAGCAAAAAAATGCTTCTTTGCTAAGTAAATTTATCAAATTTATCTTAAATATAATCTGACAACAGACTGTCATAAATAGCCTCAAATCGGAAAATCATTGGGATCCTATTAAATTATCATCTAAAAGTAATACACAATGCTAGCATCCAATCTTTATAGTCAAGAGACCTCTGACCATAAAAATAGACAGAATTTTTCGGGGACAGCAACCATAAATGCGAAGAGCACCCATCCCTGTCCTATAAAAATGCTCAGAGAGTTGCGGCTGCCCTTACCCCAAGGAATTGTTCACGTAGGAGCTAATTCTGGTAGAGATGAAATCCCAACATATCAAAAATTAAATCTTAAAAATTGTGCCTATATTGAGCCAATCCCCACGGTATTTAAGGAGCTCACCAAAAACCTCGAAGGCATCTCCAATCATTATCCAATACAAGCATTATGCGCTGATTTGACCGGGGAAGAAGTTGTCTTTAATGTCGCCTCCAATCAAGGTCGCTCTTCAAGCATGTTTCCTTGGGGTAGACACAAAACACTATATCCGCAAACTGAATATGTCGAACAGTTAAAAATTCAGACTATTACTCTTGATGAAATAGTAGAGACCAAGCTCCCTGATGCTGATTATGATCTGCTGGTGATGGATACTCAGGGTTCCGAATTAAAAGTCCTTATGGGGAGTCATCGACTACTTAAAGAAAACCTGACGTATATATTCACTGAAGTGGGCGAAGATCCCCTATATGAAGGTGGTTGCACTTTTGATGAGGTGACAGCCTTTCTTAAGCTTTATGGCTTTCGATTGAAAAACATGGTTCTGAATTATAAGAATTGGGGCAATGCTCTTTATGTCAAGGATGTTCCCAAGCCGTCCACAGAAAATATCGCCCTCAATAAACCAACTCAGCAAAGCTCTTTGGCACAGGATTCCCAACCCAAGGAATCTCAAAAAGCAGTTAATGGCATCAGAGATGGTAAGCCAAGTTTTTGTACTGCACAAGAAGTAAATCCTTGGTGGCAAGTCGATTTGGAAGACACCTATGCTTTGACAGAAGTGCGAGTTTACAACTGTATTGACCAAGGTGAGGAAACAGTTCGTACCCTCAAGATACTAGTTTCCCTTGATGAAAGTGACTGGCAAGAACTGTATATCAATCATGAGGGGTTAATCTTTGGTGGCACAGCAGGAAGACCCTTAGTCGTCCCCGTCAAATCTCAAATGGCTCGCTACGTTCGCCTACAACTAAATGAGCAAACTAGTTTGCATCTAGATCAAATTGAAGTTTATGGCTTTTCCAAAACAGTGTAGTTCGAGTGCCAAGTTAATCAAGAAAGGGTTACAAATATCGGGAGAAAGTTGAGAAATGCCTATTGTCAAATATTTTCCAAGCTCAAGTGATACTGAAAATGTTCTCAGTTCTTATCGCAATAATGTTAGATCCCAAAATGGAGAAGATGGAATTATCGAGAAAATTTTTTCCATAATTGGAGAGGAAAACTATTCAAAATGGTGTGTTGAGTTCGGCGCCTGTGATGGCAAGAAGCTTAGCAATACATATAACTTAATTGTTCACAAAGGTTGGAGCGGTGTTTTAATCGAAGCCAATGAAAGAATGTTTAATCAATTAAATATCAACTTTGGGAATTATAAAAATGTTTTTTGTTTCAACTCATATATTGGCTTTAACGAAAATGACAGTCTAGAGTCAATTTTGGCCAAAACACCCATACCCAAAAATCTTGGTTTAATGTCTATTGATATTGATGGCTGCGACTATCATATCTGGGACTCTCTCGCAAGATATCGACCAACTGTTGTGGTTATAGAATATAACTCCACAATATCTAATGATATTCTCTTTATTCAAGATAAAGATATGTCGATCAACCAAGGAGCCTCTTTACTCGCATTAATTGAGTTGGGCAAGAGAAAAGGCTATGAACTAGTAGCAGTTACTGCTTCAAATGGCATATTCGTTGTGGCTGAAGAATATAGTAAATTTAACATTCCCGACAATAATATTAACAAGATGAGATGTGATAAAGGAAAAATGATTTGGCAAGGATTTGATGGCACTATTTTTACCCATAATTTTTCGCGACTCATGTGGAAAGGGGTTGAGATTGACCCAGAAGAATTACAAGTATTACCAAAAAGTCTAAGATATTTTGGCCCGCTGAAGTCATGGTCTAATGACGCCAAGCCCAAATAGGGCGCAAAGCATTCGCAATCAGTTAATTCGCACCATAATTTAGGAGATTCTACCATGATTATCATTACGGGTTCAGCAGGGCTAATCGGCTCTGAAGCAGTACGTTTTTTCTGCGACAAAGGTTATACCGTAGTCGGTATAGACAATAACATGCGACAAAGCTTTTTTGGCAAGGATGCGTCGACGGATTGGAATCGCCAACGCCTATCTGCTTTGTATGGCGATAAATATATTCATCATTCTGTAGACATTCGTGATGAGAAGCAAATAAAAACTCTATTTGAAACCTATAATACAGATATTGATCTAATCATTCATACCGCAGCTCAACCCAGCCATGACTGGGCCGCCAGAGATCCTTACACTGATTTTACGGTCAACGCTAATGGAACTTTGGTTTTGTTGGAGAATACGCGTTTGATCTGTCCTGATGCCGTCTTTATTTTTTGCTCGACCAACAAGGTTTATGGTGATACCCCCAATGCTTTGCCTTTAGAGGAAAAAGAATTGCGCTGGGAAATTGCCCTAGACCATGCCTATGCCAAAGGCATTGATGAAACCATGAGTATTGACCAATGTAAGCATTCGCTTTTTGGGGCTTCCAAAGTGGCAGCGGATGTCTTGGTGCAGGAATATGGTCGATATTTTGGGATGAAAACTGCTGCTTTTAGAGGTGGATGCTTGACCGGGCCAAGTCACTCAGGAACCAAACTCCATGGTTTCTTGTCCTATTTGATGAAATGTACCATGGCCGGCGATCATTACGAGGTTTATGGCTATAAAGGAAAACAAGTCCGGGACAATATTCATAGCTACGATTTGGTCAATGCCTTTTATCACTTTTATCAAGCTCCTCGCATCGCCGAAGTTTACAACATAGGAGGCAGTCGCTATAGCAATTGTTCCATGCTAGAAGCAATTCAATATTGCGAAGAAATCACCCAGAAAAAATTGGATTGGAATTATTCAGAGTCGAACCGCATAGGAGACCATATTTGGTGGATTAGTGATGTGAGCAAATTCCAATCTCATTATCCTAGTTGGGAATTTACCTACACGATTCCCGATATTTTACAAGAAATCTTTGAGCAAAATACTGAGCGTTGGAGCCAAGATTTGCCTCAAGTGAAAAGAGAAACTTTAGTTACCAGCAAAGGATAAATAATTCCATGAAACGCAAAAAATTAACATTTGAGATTAGAAGTCAAAAAAACTGTCCTGCTTGCGGTCATCATATCTCGGTTCCCTTATTATTTGAGCGCCATCCCTTGGCTAATACAGTCCGACCCAAGACCGATCGCGAAGCCAAGCAATTAGAGCGACTGCCATTAGACTATGTAAGATGCGTTGAATGCGGTCATATTTACAATTACTCTTTTAATTACGTTAATGTTCCCTATTCAGATCAACCCTATCCAGTTTTCAATAAGGGATCAATCTGGTCTGATTTTATCAGTGAGATTCACCAAGAGATCCTCGCGATCTTGCCAGAGAAACCTGTAGTGGTCGAAGTGGGCCATGGTGATGGGAGTTTCCTCGCCAGACTGAGAGAATTAAAGCCAGAAGGTCGTTATGTTGGTTTTGATGTTAATGGAGCAAAAGATGGCGAGGGTTTGGTGGAATTCAGAAATGAAATTTTCCAGCCTGATGTTCATTTACCAGAGCTACAGCCCGATTTGATTGTTAGTCGGCATGTTCTAGAACATTTACATAATCCCCTGGGATTCTTGCAGTCTATTGCCTTGGTAGCTACTTCTATTGGGATTAGTCCTTTGACTTATTTTGAAGTGCCCTGTGCTGATCGAGTCCTGGAAACGGGAAGAACTGTAGATTTCTTCTATGAACATAATTCTCAATTTACGACTAATTCTTTTAACAAGATGTTGTCTAAATGCAGCGCTTCGGTGGAAAGGATTGGTTATGGATATGACAAAGAAGTTATTTATGGCATCAGTCGGCTTGGGGTTTCCAATTATCAATTGGCATACGTCCAAAAGAGTACAGAGTATTTATTGAAGACGGCCAATAGTTATGTTGAGATTAAAAAGCAGTTACAAGAATTATATGCTTCTGGTGTAACGGTTGCAGTTTGGGGCGGTTTGGGTCGCTCTTCAACCTTTATGAATCGCTATGATATGAATGCTGATCGTTTTCCTCTGGTCATTGATTCGGATCTTGCTAAGGCTGGGACTTTTGTTCCGGGAACTGGACAAGAAATCCGCTTCCGAGATTGGCTGCTAGAAAATCCGGTGGATGTGGTAATTATTCCTTCTCAGTGGCGAGCCGCAGATATTGTGGCCGAGATAGAGCGAGAGGGGATAGCAGTCAAGAAGGTGTTAATTGAACATGACGGAAGATTGATCGATTATCAGCAGGAGCGTCATCCTTACAAAAAGAATCTGGCTAGTGAATACGTCACTAGTTAATTACAAGATTTGGCAATTTATGTTCTAGTCAAGACTGGTGTTAGGTTTTAGGTGTTAGGTGTTAGGTCAAAAATTGTTTGGATTACGTGAGTTCGACGAATTTTCCTTTTGATTAAATTTCCCAAGTTGAACCACGAAGTAATAGGCTTTTCCCTAGATCCCCAAATCCCTAAATCCCCAAGTC
>NZ_ALVZ01000032.1 GCF_000332055.1 Xenococcus sp. PCC 7305
CTCGATGACTGTCTCTATATATCCTAAAAGCACTGTGAAACTAAGCGCTTTGACTTCCATAAATTAGCTCACTCTTGATTTCTGACTTTTTTCTATCTTGCTGCGCTACCGTAAGCCTAGTTCTGTATCCCCTGTTACTTTCGAATTTGGAATTGCTGAAGATAGATCAACTTTTTGACATTCTTCCAAAAAGGCATAATACTCACTCCCAAATTTGCTTGGACGAGTAGGATAACCAATTCTTCGTCATTGGCAGAGTAGACTAACAGAGGTTCGACCCCAAGTGATTCAAAAATAGTGACACAAGAACGCTTAAATTCACAATTAGAACGCTCGATATAATGTTGTTGTTGTAAGTCAATCATCTGAATACTATTTCTTTGAGCCAAAACATGATTAGGATGAACAACTAGCTGAAGCTCTTGTTGGAAAAGAAATAACGAAGTTTCAGACTGATTAGTATTCTGTACCCAAGTCAAGGCTAAATCAATTACACCTGTTGCCAGCCAATTCTCTAAATCTTCTAAGTAACCACTATAAAGTTTGAGAGTCACATCAGGGTATTTCTGGCGGAATTTAGCAATTAATTGTGCCAGATTAAAGCTGCGAATAGTCCGTAATGTTCCTATTCTCAGAATTGGTTGCTGCTTAAACCTTTCTAAATCAATTTTTATGGATTGATAATCTTCAATAAATCTTTGTGCTTTAGTCAGGAAAAATTGACCTGCTGGAGTTAGTACTGTTTGTCGACCACCACGTTCAAATAATACTATTCCTAATTCTCGCTCTAGCTTTTTGATCCTCGCTGAAAGTGAAGGCTGAGAGATAAACAATTGCTCGGCAGCCTTAGAAAAATTACCGGTTTCTACTAATGTGAGAAAACAGTGAATTTGGAATATATCCATTAAATGAGCTCAGCTTACTATAGGAAATAACTATTAGTTCTATAGTCAGAATCATCTTGTTCTATAGGTTGTGATTCCTCATCATAAGGAATGTAAGTTATCCACAAGGAATATAATTCATTTATCGGAGAGAACACATGACATTAACAAACCTTAATGAGCAAGGGGTTGCCTTACAAGGATATGACCCGATTTCCTACTTTGATGGTCAACCTACCTCTGGCAATACCAATATAAGCTCAACTTACGAAGGTGATATCTACTATTTCTCCAGTGCAGAAAACAAAGCCAAGTTTGAAGCAGAACCAGCTCGTTACATACCCCAGTATGGAGGTTTTTGTGCCGTAGCTATTTCAGAAGGCAAGGCTTTTCCGATAGATCCGATGACCTATAAAATTACAGATGATAAATTGTACTTGTTTTACAATGGTAAGATGGGAAACACAAAACTTCAATGGAATGAAGACGAAAAAAACCGTCGTATCAATGCAGACCAACATTGGCAAAATCAAGATATCAAAATAGTTTATCCCAGTGTTGAATATTGACGGCAATTATCGCGAGATAAACTAGTAATATTGCCTCCGCAAAAGAGAAAAGTGATCTCGCTACTCACCGTTCGCTTATTTTTAAATTGAATTACCAATTAAATTGCTATTTAATGGAGCCAAAATCTATCTGTGCATGACTTATAGCCGTTTGATTGGATAATGAAGGATCATTCCAGCGATCGCATTAAAATATTTCCGCGGTCTCGCTGCGCGAGTGCGAAGCAACGCGAAAATAACGGAGTAATCAGGAGTTAAAAGCTTTTGTGTTCGCGATCGCATTCCCTAGCTTAATTCCCACTATCACCCTGAAGACCTTATGCTGCAAGACTTTTCGCCATTGTAATCATAATAATTATGAATGCCTCAGAAAAATGAGCGAACCGACAGTCGCTATGGGAGGCGAGAGGCGATCTCGAAACTGACACTTTGCGATCGCTATTTTCTTATCTACTAACAAGAAGCATTGGTCTCTCAAGGAATTTGCAGATAATTTCAGAGAATTCTTATTTAGTTTATTGTTTGCTCTCAGATAAATGTAATTAAATTCCTTAGAACCGATAATCTCTAGGCAAATACAATTATCCTCAATAATTATCTCTAAATATTGGAATTATGTCGGAACAACTCAAAAAAATAACGGAGCATCAGTGCCAAGATACGCCTGCAAAATATAATGATCTCAAAGCACTCTTCCTCAACTGCACTCTCAATCGGACTCCGATTCTCTCTCACACCAGAGGCGTAATTAATATTGCTAAGAATATTTTTGAAGCCAATGGCGTCGAAACCAAAGTCATTCGACCCGTAGATTATGAAATCCCCGCAGGACTGGGCTTAGACATGTCCGAAACCGATGAATGGGATAAGGATGACTGGCCGATGATTCAAAAAGAAATTGATGCTACTGATATTTTGGTGTTGTGTACTTCTGTGTGGCTGGGAGAAAAAAGCTCTGTCTGTAATCGTGTGCTGGAAAGAATGTATGGTTACACCCATCTTTTGAATCAAAAAGGGCAATATCGTGACTATGACAAAGTTGGCGCAACCCTCATCACCGGTAACGAAGATGGCATTAAACATTGTGCGATGAATATTCTGTTTTCTCTTTCCCATATTGGCTATACTATTCCACCGCAAGCAGATGCGGGCTGGTTGGGGGAAGTTGGCCCTGGCCCTTCCTATCTAGATCCTGGTTCTGGTGGCCCGGAAAATGATTTTACCAATAGAAATACTACTTTTTTGGCGTGGAATTGTCTGCATATGGCCAGAATGCTAAAAGACAATGGGGGAATTCCTGCCCATGGTAATCAACCTGATGTTTGGGATGCTGGTTGTAAAACTAATTTTAAAAATCCCGAACATAAAGTTTAGTGCCGCTACGCGGAAGTCAAGAGTCAAGAGTCAAGAGTCAAAAGTTTTGAGAAAAAGGAGTCAGGGGAATGGAAAACACTAAATATCAATGGTATAAGGTTCTAGACCCCGATGAACTACCAGAGGGTCGGGTCAAAACTGTAACCGCAGGTCATAAGAGCATTGCCATGACCCATTATCAGGGTAAGTATGGCGCTTTGGATAATCGCTGTCCTCATCAAGGCGGGCCTTTGGGAGAGGGTTCAATTGAGAATGGTTATTTACGCTGTCCTTGGCATGGTTGGGATTATTGTCCCCATACAGGAAGACCTCCAGGGGATTTGGAAGTGGATGATGCCCTCGAAACTTTTCCAGTAGAAGTCAAAGACGAGGGAATTTATGTGGGCTTAGTGGCAGAAGAACCGCATATTAGGACAGTTACTGATGTCATGGCAGAAACCATGATCAACTGGGGTGTCAATTGTGTTTTTGGCATGGTGGGACATTCCAATCTGGGTTTGGCTGATGCCCTCAGAAGACAAGAAATTCAAGGTAATCTGACTTTTATTGGGATTCGCCATGAAGGTGCGGGGGCTTTTGCAGCTTCGGCCTATGGAAAATTAACTGGTCGTCCTGCCGCTTGTCTGACGATCGCGGGGCCAGGAGCAACTAATCTCTTAACGGGGATGTGGGATGCCAAGGTAGATCGTGCACCAATTCTAGCTCTTACTGGGCAAGTTAGTACCCAAGTTTTGGGTCGCGGAAATTTCCAGGAATGTGATCTCTCTGCCGCTTTTAGTGGTGTGGCCTCTTGGAGCCATACTGCTCTGACAAATAGCAATCACGCCGAATTAATGAGTCTCGCGATTAAAAATGCTTTATTACAAAGGGATGTTTCTCATCTCATTTTTCCTGATGAAGTCCAAACTATTCCTGCGGGAGCAGAGGTTACAACTTCTAGTCCCCAAGGACGCATTACTCCTCTGCAAATTGCACCACCACCCGAGTCTTTAGCTCAAGCCTTGGATCTCTTGAAAAAATCTCAGCGTCCCGTAATCATTGTCGGACATGGAGCGCGCTTTAGTATGGCAGAGATTACTGAGCTGGCAGCAACCTTGAATGCTCCTGTATTGACAACATTTAAGGCTAAGGGGCAAATCTCGGATCACCATCCTCTAGGTTGTGGAGTTCTCGGACGTAGCGGCACCCCGATCGCGAGTTGGTTTATGAATGAAGCAGATCTGTTGCTGGTTTTCGGCGCATCTTTCTCTAACCATACGGGCATCTATCCTGGCAAACCGATTATTCAAGTGGATTTTGATCCTCTGGCTCTAGGCAAATTTCATCCTGTGACCGTTCCTGTCTGGGGCGAAATTTCCATTGTTGTCGAACAGTTTAAAGAAAATCTGGAAGGTCAAGTAAAGACAATTGATCAAAAACCAGAAATTGCTGAACGGTGGCAAATTTGGCGGGATGAAAAAATTAAACGAGAACAGGATAATCGAGGTAATGGTGTAAACTCGGCTGCGATTTTTGCTGCTATGACCAGGCAGGTTCCCGATAATGCTGTGATTTCGGTGGATGTGGGCAATAACACCTATTCTTTTGGTCGTTATTTTGAATGCGAAGCCCAATCTGTTTTGATGTCAGGTTATCTCGGTTCGATTGGTTTTGCCTTTCCTGGCGCGATCGGTGCTTGGGCGGCAGTTGGTCACGAAAGACCTATAGTTTCAGTCTCAGGAGATGGCGGTTTAGGACAGTATTTGGCTGAATTTACCACAGCAGTGAAGTATCAGATGAATATTACTCATATTTTGCTGAATAATTGTGAATTAGGCAAAATTTCTAAGGAGCAAAGAGCTGGGGAATGGGATGTTTGGCAGACTTCTTTGCATAATCCGAATTTTGCTAAATTTGCGGAAAATTGTGGTGGATTTGGGATTCAAGTGCGGGATAAATCAGAGTTGGATTTCGCGATGCAACAAGCTTTGGCTTATGATGGCCCTGCTTTGGTGGAAATCATGGCGGATGTGGATTTGATCTAAGGTTTTCTATATATAGTCCATAATCAATGCCAGAGTTAGAATTTCACTATCACTCATCATTGGTTTGGCTCCAGGCAAATTTTCTCTTAAGGTTTTTCCTTCTAATTGATACCAATCATCTACGAGCACGAAAATTACGATAACAAGGGTTTCAAAGTCTATACTAGACCTCTTGCAAAATAGATAAGTATTTAAATTATTGTCACAACAAGAAATTTTAAGCTGATAATGATAGTTCGTAATTGTAAATAGCGGAGAGAAGGTTACAACG
>NZ_ALVZ01000033.1 GCF_000332055.1 Xenococcus sp. PCC 7305
GGAGGAATTCAACCTAAAGGGATAAGTTAGAAGTAGTTTTATCCTTCTGCCCTCTCTCTTGGTGAGCGTTCCCTTGCGCCTGACGGCGGCGCGGGGTCTCACCGCTGCCCTCTGCCCTCTGCCTTCAAGGGCGAAGCCCCGTTAAATAATATTTACAACAGATCATGGTGGTAGGGGCGAATGACCATTCGCCCCTACAGAATCTCCTTGTCTCGGTTACTATTTGAGTTTAAAGATCATCACAGATAGGGCTGGTACTGTAATCTCTAGAGCATAGGGCCAAGCAGAAGATTCCCATTGTTTGGTTTCTAGTTTGGGATTGAGGCAACCGCTACCTCCATATTTTTGATCATCGGTATTTAAAAGCTCTGCGTAAGTTCCTGGTTGGTTTACTCCCAACCAATAATTGTGGTAGACATTGGGCTTGAAGTTACAAACCATGGTCAAAACATCATCAGAATTTTTGTCCTTTCTCACATAGGTAATCATCCCCCGAGCTGCATCATGACAATCAATCCATTGGAAACCATTATTCGTAAAGTCATCACTATAGAGTGCAGGTTCAGCATGGTAAATCTGATGCAAATCTTTGACTAGCTGATGAATTTGTTGATGGGGTTCGGACTCCAGGAGCCACCAGTCTAAATCAGCACCAACATTCCATTCTCGGATCTGACCAAATTCCATACCCATAAAAAGAGTTTTCTTGCCGGGATGGGTAAACATATAAGCAAACAGCGATCGCAAATTGGCCTTTTTCTGCCAATCATCACCAGACATTTTGCCCCAGAGATGCCCCTTGCCATGAACGACCTCATCATGGGAAAGGGCTAGCATAAACTTTTCCGAGAAGGCATACCACAGACTAAAAGTTAACTGGCCGTGAACATTGGAACGTTCTTGGGGATGAACTTGCAAATAGCTCAAAGTATCATTCATCCAGCCCATATTCCACTTGAAATTGAACCCTAAACCGTCCTCATCGACGGGATAGGAGACTCTGCCCCAGGCAGTGGATTCTTCTGCGATCGAAAGCGCACCGGGATACTCTTGAAAAATTGCTTCGTTTAATTGACGGAGAAAGGAAACAGCTTCTAGGTTTTCTCGACCACCATACATATTGGGAATCCATTCTTCACGGGCATAGTCAAGGTAAAGCATCGAAGCAACTGCATCAACTCTAATACCATCAATATGATATTTTTCAAACCAAAATAGGGCACTAGCAATCAGAAAATTACGCACTTCATTGCGCTCATAATTGAATACTAAAGTTCCCCATTCTTTATGCTCTCCTTTGCGCCAATCTGCATATTCGTAAAGAGCTGTTCCATCAAAAAAAGCTAATCCATGGGCATCTTTGGGAAAATGTCCGGGCACCCAGTCAACCAAAACTCCAATATTTTCCTGGTGACAGCGATCTATAAAATACATTAGGTCTTGCGGGCTGCCATAGCGAGAGGTCGGCGCATAGTAACCCACTACTTGGTAACCCCAAGAACCATCAAAGGGATGCTCGGTAATGGGCAATAATTCGATATGGGTATAGCCGATTTCCTTAACGTAGGGGATTAATTTGTCTGCTAGTTCTCGATAGGTCAAAAAGCGTGCACCAGGCTTATTTTCCACAGGGACAGCTTGACCTTTTTCGGGAGGAGTTTCTAGGCTGGTATGCAACCAAGAACCAAGATGGACTTCATAAACAGAAATGGGTTGTTCATGGGGATTACTTGTGCGACGTTTTTCGAGCCAGGATTGATCCTGCCAGGTGTAGTCCAAATCGGCCACAATTGATGCAGTAGCCGGTCGCAACTCCTGCTGATAACCATAGGGATCGGTTTTAAACTGGCGATCGCCAAAAGAATTTTTGACGGCATATTTATACTTTTCCCCTAATTTGAGATTGGGGACAAAGGTTTCCCAAATTCCCATCGGGTTTCTGATCATGACACATTGATGTTCATCCCAGTTATTAAAATCTCCTACTAATCCGACTTCCTGAGCATTGGGCGCCCAAACAGCAAAATAGACCCCAGATGTTCCATCTCTTTCGGTCAGATGAGAACCTAGTTTGTCATAAATTTGATAATGTTTCCCTTCCCCAAATAGGTGACAATCGAAATCGGTCAACCAATCAGTTTGTTTTACTTCTGTCATTGCTAAAAAAAATTATTATTATGTTTTTTGATTGTTTAAGAATTATGCCAACTATGACAGGGGAATTCCGCTTTCTACAAACAGCTGAGTTAGGTCCTTACTCCTCAATTTTTCTTGTCCTAAAATTGCTAGACAATGTTTGGCAAACTCGTCATCTTGTCTAATTTTGTCCACCAGGAAATCTTTCACAGAACTCTCAGTGATTCCCTTGGGAGCATACAGGTTTGCCACGTCTTCAGAGGAGCGAATCAGATCTAGCTCCTGTTTTTGGACTTCATCTTCATAAACTACTTCTTTACTCATCCATTCCCATTCAACCCGCTGAATCCAGAGTTTTTCCCCTGCATAAATCGAATTGATATTAAGTGTGAGGTCGTCAGTCAAGTACCAGTAGGTTTGGGGGTCGTCATACATATTCCCGTACAAACTGTTGGGTAAAGTGACGTGGTTGCCCGAAAAATTGCGAATATTGGCGTTAGCATTTTCCGTGGTTCGATAAGCTAATTTTAGCCTTAGATAAAGCCCTTCTTTCTCATATTTATCTTTGCGTGGGAGAAGATGATGGAAGCTGATCGCAGCGCCTGCTTCAAAGACTTCAATTAAACCTTGCCCATGATCTAAATACCAGTTATCGCCATGAATAGCAGCCTCCCCAGCCCAAGCGATGCCGCTTTGCCCCAGAATATCGCTCTCTTCGGCAAAATAGGGGCGTGGCATTACAGTTTTGCGGACACGGGGAAAAAATTCTCTTTTAAATTCCATTGACCACCTTATTTGATGAATAATTTATTTTAAGATTAATTACATTTCTTAATATAGTGTCATATGTAATCTTTTAGGGGATATCTGTCAAGCAAATAGTTCAAGCTACACTTGTTATAAATTGAGTTATCGAAAAAATAAGTGTATGATGGTAAGTCGCGGGATAACGAGTTGATGCTGTCTAATAATATATTTTACTGGTAATTAACTTTCTAGCATAACTATTCGTAAAAACAAAAAATGGAGGATGATCTTTAATGACCCAAGTGGTTGTAGGACAAAATGAAAATATAGAGTCTGCATTACGTCGCTTTAAACGACAGGTATCAAAGGCAGGTATTTTTGCTGATATTAAACGCCGTCGTCACTACGAAACGCCGATTGAAAAGCGTAAGCGCAAAGCAATTGCTCGTCGGAAGAAGCGTTATCGTTAAGCAACTAGTAACGATAAATTAAGGCTTTAAAAGAAATATAAAATAAGAAATAGGGAATGAGAAAACTTTCTTGCTCCCTATTTTTTTTGTTTCAAACAATTACTGTTAATTGTTAGTTAATTGCTAGCCTGATTGTCTGCTAACTTAGGATGATGGAGAAAGGGCAGGTCTACTAGCTCTCCCGAAAAGCCCCCTATCTCTACAGATAGGCCGACTCCTCCAGCTTTTGTGCGCACATAAGCTAAAGCAAATGGCTTCTGATTTGCGATCGCAAAACTCGTTAAGACTCCCACTTTTTTATCTTCTAGGGTAATCGGTGTCCCCATAGCTAAAGAATCTTCTGTCATTGCCTGAAGATCAGAGTCGGCAAATTTGACACCCCATAATTTTTGCTTGACCCCATTATAGGTATTGAGTCGAGCAATGGTTTCCTGTCCTATGTAACAGCCTTTTTCAAAAGAAATGGTCTGCCATAATCCAGCTTCTAAAGGATTATAATCTTCGGTTAATTCTTTATCTGGGGCTGGTCTGCCTTGTAATATTCTTAATTCTTCCCATTCGCGATCGCCAATTTCTCTCACCTGCTGCGCTGTGATCAAGTCACGAATTTTGGCTGCTTGCTCTCTAGGGACAATAATATTGTAACCAGGCAAGGCCAGATCACTGCCGACCCCTAGGCGAACTGTCGTCCCATCAAGGGAAATAAGTTGATGATTGTAGGGCTTGAGTTCTGGTAAATTATTTACTCCTAACTCAGATAAAATGCGATCGCTATCAGTCCCGATTAGAGTTAGTAAAGCATAGTCGGAAGAAACATCTGTAACTTCAACCCGATCAAAAGGGAAAATAAATTTGTCTAGCCATTCCAATAAATATTTACGGCGATTCGGCGCGACAATAGCTAATACCGCATCCTCTGTGACATAGGTCGTTGCCAAATCAATAGTCCTTGCGGTGGGAGTGACAAACACCGTTTCGCAACCCCCTCCGGGCTGGAGAGAATTAAAATCGTTAGTGCTTTGATTATGAAGATAATTTAACCGATCTTCTCCTGTTATTTGTAACAATCCCCAATTAGAGCGATCGCAAATCACTACTTCTTGATAATTCATTTTCAATTTTCAATTTTCCCCCATTCGAGGACACGCAATTTTCAATTGTTCAAAGACTTGCCTTACCGATTGTTGAGCTTTTGCTTCAACCAGATGCCAATCAATCTCTCCTGTCTCATCTAACAGCCGCTCATCAATAGACAATTCGGAACTAGTCTGATCATCGGCAGGAACAAGATCTTGCAAAGTTGGCCTATAGTTGGTGCCAACAACCTGATAACAAAGTTGCCAAATATCAACTTCGATCGAGATATCATCTTTGGTCAAACATAAAAGATAACCAGGAATCGGATGGGTGACATCTTTAAAATCCCCCTGCCATGGGGAAGTTTCTAGCTGCTTACGAATATTATCCAAAATGCGGATGAATGCTGGCTGCATCAATATTTGAGCTTTATCCCAAGCCGGTCTGGTTTTAAATTGGGGCTTCATCTAATCAAAAATTATTTCTTGATACCTACTGATTGTAAAACGGCTTGGTTACGACCTTGCTATTTTGCTTCGTATTAATCTTCAAGGGGGAGAGAGCTAGACCTATTTTATTAGTTTATTTTATCCCCCCTAATCAGCCTAGAGCTGTTTCAATATAGATAAAACATGAGTAATAGGGACTTAGGGAAATAGGGAATTGGGGAAATAGAAAAATAGAGATGAATTAGCTTATTTTTGCCACAATTTAGTCTTGCCTTTCGCGGGTTTTTATTCGGGTTTACCAACTTAAATGAGGAATAACTCGTTGATTGGAAAAAATCTTGTTCAACAAATTTCGTTAAACTACCGACTATTTGTCGGAATTTTTCCCTAAATCCCGATATCCCCATCTCCCCATCTATCTTTTTTGAGAATGAAACAGCCCTACCC
>NZ_ALVZ01000034.1 GCF_000332055.1 Xenococcus sp. PCC 7305
CAAAGAGGCACTCGTAAAGGCTTTTTTCAAGATATCCTCTCTTTGTCCAAGTATCTACTATTCCGAAGTTGGCACCATCTCCTCGACTTTATGCTCGGCGATGCGGAACCAGAACCTTTCATCCCTGCAAATACTTCTTAATTTTTGAATTTGGAATTGCTGACATGATGGCTATTATCTCCCGCAGTATTGGCTCCAATATTGCCACTCAGAATAGTGACATTCTCTTCAAAATCTCTTTGTTCTAGAAAAAGTTCATTTCCCTCAAAACCACCATAAACTTCCACTCCACTGGGGATCACAAAACTAATATCTCGATCGCCATCGGTAGTTGGAAGATAAGTACCTTCGGCAACCCATATATCATCACTGGCACCAGCGATCGCCAAAGCAGATTGTAAATCTGTAAAAGCATTGCCCCAAGAAGAACCATTATTAATACCAGTTGCGTCAACATCAACAAAAATAGTAGCCATAAATATCAGCCTGTCAGTAAAAACTCGTAGATTAACTTGAGAATACCACTGAAATTATTTTGTAGAGAATAAGTTACGAAAAGTTTTAAGATTGCGCGATCGCCGTTAAACAATTCTGTTGTTGCTTGTTTCAACTATTTATGCCATCTGCCATCTGCCCTCTGCCCTCTGCCCTCTGCCTTCACGAATACATCTGCCCTCATAAATAAAAAACCCTGGCATATTTGCCAAGGTCGAGCAGGAGAAATCTATTATTAGAAAGAGGAAAAAGAAAATATTTTAAGCTAGCAAACCCAATTTTTTGCCATTGTCGCGGGCAGTTCTGATGAAGTTTTGTCTAGCCGTTCTTTCGATACCGAGGCGGTTACAAACATTCGTGATGACTTTGGAATGTAGAGCGATCGCCTTACCACGAAGCTTATTGAATTTAGCTTTACCTAGACTATTACGAAACAAAACTACGATGGGTGCAAACATAATTATCTTCTATCCTTATTTATTCAAAATTGACCAAAAAATTTTTGTTTAACTTAATTTGTTGTCGAACTTAGTTTCCTAAAACGATTAGCTAACGGCAAAAGAAATAAAGATTGTAGCTGTGACCAATAATGCTGCAAGCGCACCCTGTTGTAGATAGCGACGTTGTTCGTAGAACCCTGGATATTGAGCATAGGTCATTTTAGGTTCAGAAGCGTAGTTGTTAAGAATTCCGTTGTCAAGTTGAGTAGTTTGCATAATATTTTTTTTGATTTAGTTGTCTGTGTTTTTCTTTATGTAAATAAATGTAACAGATATTTTAAGAAATGTAAACAGTAGTTGACAAAAAAATATATATACTATCTATAAGCAGGGCTAATCAAGGCGAATAGACTAGCTTCTAACGCCCAATATGATTGACAAAACCCACTATTGAGTTTGCCTAGAACACTTAGAGACAGACTGATACAGTAATTTTTGAAATAGGATGAACAATATTCGGTTTACAAAACTTTGATTGTTACAAACAAAAAAAGCCCTTGTTAATGCGCCAGGGAGTCTCTCGCTTAGTTCGTAAGACGCTTTCTTTTTCTCAGAAGCTCCAGAAGAATCATATTGGAGCTATCTGGATATTTATTTGTACACTATTGCGTTGATAGCCCTCTGTGTCTTATGCGTAGCGGTATCTATACTCTGCGTGAAATAAGGCAAATTATTTAATAACTTGTACAGTTGCCAAAGTATCATCACGACAACCAGTAATTACTCCTCCACAATTCAATACCTTCTGTAGATAGGCGATCGCATCTTGAGTAATTATTTCTCCTGGCATTAATATCGGAATACCTGGAGGATAGGGACAAATCAACTCCCCCGAAATGCGATCGCGTGCTTGAGACAAAGGAATAGTTTCCGTAACAGCAAAATAAGCTTGACGCGGTGATAATTCCAGAGTCGGGGACTCTTGCCAAGAATAGTTAAGAGTTAAATGATCACAATCAGCTAGAGAGCTGTTAGCAGAATCAGCAAGGGTTTTAATCCCAGTTACTAATTTCTCAATATCTTGAGCCCTATTACCCAGAGAAATAATAAAAGTCAGATGCTTCAGTAAAGGGAGTTCGCAAATAACTCCTAGTTCATCACAAAGAATCTCGTCGGCCTCATAACCAGTAATTCCCAATTGCCCAATATTAATAGTGAGGCGAGTTGGATCTAGATAACTAAACCCTGGTTGGGGAGAAAATTCTAAGAGCTCAATCCCCTCAATCTTAGCTAATCTTTTTCTGGCTAATTGGGCTAATGCGATCGTTTGTGTCATTAATTCTTTACCCTGTAATGCCATTTGTTTTCGGGCAGCATCTAGGGATGCGAGGAGAATATAACTTGGGCTAGTAGATTCGACTAGCGCTAAAGCTTTGCTAAGGCGTTGCGGATCTATTCTGTTTCCTTGTAAATGCATCATGGAAGCTTGAGTCATGGCACTCAAAACCTTATGAGTTGACTGTATAGTTAAATCTGCACCAATACTCAAAGCACTGGGTGGTAAATCGGGATGAAAAGCAAAATGTGCGCCGTGAGCTTCATCTACTAACAATGGAATATCATATCGATGAGTAATGTTTGCGATCGCGCTCAAATCTCCGCAAATTCCCTGATAACTCGGATGCAACACCATCACTGCTTTACAATCTGGATGTTCTGCCAAAGTCTTTTCGAGAGCTTCAGACGTAATACTATAGACTAAATCTTGCTTCGGCTGATATTCAGGATTGATAAAAACTGGGATTGCACCCGAGAGAATCAAACCTGCGATCGCAGACTGATGAATATTGCGCGGTAAAACTATTTTATCTCCTTCGCTACAAGTAGCCAGGATAGCAGCCATAATGCCGCAGGTAGAGCCATTTACCAGAAACCAAGTTTGTGACGCCCCAAAACAATGAGCCGCTAGTTCCTGCGCTTTTGCGATCGCGCCTGTAGGAGCAAATAAATTGTCTAATCCTGGTAATTCAGGCAAATCAGCTCGAAAGACTTGTGCGCCGAGCAATTTCTCCAAGCTTGTATTAATTCCTCGCCCTTTTTTATGCCCAGGAGTATAAAACGCAGCATGTTTTTCCTCTGCGGCGCTTTGTAATGCATTAATTAAGGGAGTTTCTTGATGATCCATATACATTGAACCTAATCCCTAAAACCTAATTTATTTAAAGTATCAATGAAGTTATTACGTATTTATGCAAATTTCCAGTTAATTAAAAATAATTTACCAGGGAATTGTGAGCTAGTTATTAAATCAACTTTATATCTCGATGATATTACGTAAAGATTCAGTAAAAATAAGCTTTTTAGTATACGGAACAAGTGTATTTTCTGATATTGTTTAATCAAATGAAACAAAGGAATATATAAAAGGTATATAAGTAAATGTATTTAATAGATAAAGAATATCAGGTTGTGGAAAAAACTCAAAAAAAGATTCTTGTAGTAGATGACGATCCTGCCTTACAAAATTTGATCTGTCGATTCTTCAAATATAATAACTATGCTACAGAATCTGCTTTTGATGGCAAGAATGCAAGACAGCAACTAATTAGGTTTAAACCAGACTTGGTCATCTTAGATGTTAATTTACCAGACGATACAGGGTTAAATTTATGCCAAGAGATGAAAACTAATCAGACATTAGTTGTAATGTTAACATCTATGAACGATACAAATTATGTTTTAGAAGCCTTTGCTAAAGGCGCCGATGATTATATAACTAAACCTTTTAACTTACAGATATTGAAGGCAAAAATTGATGCCTTATTTAGAAGAGTATCTACTAGTACTCCGTCCTATTTTAATAAAAATAAGCCTTTGATTCTCAATCAGCTAAAAATTGATTTTTGTCGTAGGGAAGTTATTTCTGACGGAGAGATTATTGCTCTAACAGCGTTAGAATTTGATCTTCTACATTTTTTGGCTACTAATCCCAATCGAGTTTGGGATCGTGGTGAATTAATTAGCGCAATTTGGAATCGTGACAACTACACAGGAGAAGATCGTAAAGTCGATATTCATATCGGTAGAATCCGCAAGAAAATTGGTGACCAAGAAGGCAAACTAATTAAAACCATCTGGGGTAGAGGTTATATGTTTGAGATGTCCAATCAGAATCAAGTACAATTAGCAAATTGATCGATAAGCGAAGGAAACTTTCGTAAAAAAATTAATATGTTAAGAGCTGGAATTGTTGGACTACCTAATGTTGGTAAATCTACCCTATTTAATGCCCTGGTAGCTAATGCTCAAGCTGATGCTGCAAACTTCCCCTTCTGTACTATTGAACCCAATGTGGGAGTGGTCTCGGTTCCTGATGAAAGACTAGAAGTTCTAGCAAAAATCTCGAACTCACAAAAAATTGTGCCCACCCGTATCGAGTTTGTCGATATTGCAGGTTTAGTCAAAGGTGCTAGCCAAGGGGAAGGTTTGGGTAATAAGTTTCTGGCTAATATTCGAGAAGTAGACGCGATCGTTCACGTAGTACGTTGTTTTGATGACGACGATATTATTCATGTCTCAGGTTCAGTCGA
The DNA here is from genome assembly GCF_000332055.1 of Xenococcus sp. PCC 7305. Lineage (GTDB taxonomy): Bacteria > Cyanobacteriota > Cyanobacteriia > Cyanobacteriales > Xenococcaceae > Xenococcus. The sequence goes on from NZ_ALVZ01000034.1 coordinate 4,526, forward strand.
TCCTGTCCGAGATATTGAAGTAATTAATTTAGAATTATCTTTGGCCGATTTAAGTCAAATTGAAAAACGACTTCAAAGAGTCCGCAAACAAGCGAAAAAAGAAAAAACAGCTCAAGCAGAATTAGATATTCTCGAAAAACTGAGTGTTGCTTTAAATGATGGCAAATCGACAAGACAAGTTGAGTTGAATAAAGATGAAGAGGCAATTATTAAACCTCTAGGATTATTAACCAGAAAACCCATAATTTACGCTACAAATGTTGCCGATGATGATTTAGCCTCTGGTAATAAATGGGTAGAAGAAGTTAAAGAATTTGCGATTAACGAGTCTGCTTTGGTGGTTATTGTATCGGCACAAGTGGAGTCTGAATTGGTCGAATTAGCAGAAGAAGAAAAGCAAGATTTTCTCGAATCATTGGGCGTTACAGAAGGTGGGTTAAAGTCTTTGATTAAAGCGACCTACGAACTACTAGGTTTACGCACTTATCTAACTACAGGAGAAACCGAAAGCCGTGCTTGGACAATTACAGCAGGAATGAAAGCTCCGCAAGCTGCGGGAGTAATTCATACCGATTTTGAGAAAAAGTTTATCAAAGCAGAGACTATTGGCTATGAAGATTTTGTGACATCTGGATCGAAAGGAACGGCCAAGGAAAAAGGTTTGATCCGCTTTGAGGGCAAGGATTATGTTGTCCAAGAAGGTGATGTGATTGAATTTCGGGTTGGGGGTTAAATTAAGAAAATCAGTCATCAGATAATGGGAGTGATTAAACTAGTGGACGCGGGCGTAAATAAGACAACCATCAACGAAGAGCAAAAAGCTGATATATCAAGACTTATTACTCATTACTTATTACTTATTACTTCCGCGC
>NZ_ALVZ01000035.1 GCF_000332055.1 Xenococcus sp. PCC 7305
AGGCGATTTCTCAAAATATTTGTACCAGGTTTTGATCAGATTTATCGATAATCTGTAAGGACGATTCGCGAATCGCCCCTACGTCAATGGTATGTTCTTTCCCAGAAATCACCTAAGCTAATTCACATCGACATTATTAGCCGATACCGATGTATATTTATTGATGATTTCTAATATCGATTGAGACTCCATCGAAGCATGGAATATTTCGGAAAAACCAGCAACTTTAGCTTTCATCCGGTCAAGTAGTCCTGTCTTTCTACTGAATAAGAGAATAGGAGTTGCAGCGAAACAAGGTAATTTCCTTAATTGGGAGCACAGCTCATAAGCAGTTAGACCAGGGACTTCCAAGTCAATAAAAATAATATCCGGTTTGCGCTCTAGCAATACAAAATACGCTCTTAAGGCCTCAGACTCTCCCAGAAAATCATAACCAGCTGTGCTCACAACCTTTTTCATTATTTGAGAAATCAGAGGGCTATTATTAACACAGGCAATGAGTCTTTTTTGACTATGTGCAAAACCTTGAGAATCACCAACAGAACTATCATAATCTTCCCCCGACAACATTAGAGAAGATATTGTTTCTGCTGATTCTTGTTGTTTTTGTGGATTTGCTGAGTTTGTTGGTGATGCGATGGGAACTGCTATATCAGGCACAGGGATTAACTCAATAAGACCTAACTGACAGTAGGGCATAATAGAACGAGTTAGAGTCATGATATTTGTTTGCTTTTTGGCCGCTATATCCCTTAGGGGATGTTTCCCATCTAACAACCGCATAAATACTCGATAGTTCTTTTCCGAAGTTTTGGCTTTTAATTTCTCTGGCTTAGTAACTTTTGGTGCAAAATCAGGTTCTATAGATTCTAATCCAGCCCCTTCCCATTCTTGCCAAACCTTCCAGGCTTCAATGATTTGTTTCTCCGAATCCACCATGGCCAATTGAGTCGCGGTAAGTCTTTCCTCATGCTTTAAATAGTAGGTTATTTTTTTGTTTTGCGTAATGTCAAATAATATTTCTTTAATAATGGCGCGAATTGCATTATTTGCCTGTTCTCGGCTTACTTTATTCTGCTGAACCCAAAAACAGATCAAATCGTAGTCCCAACTCACATTTGTTTTATTGAACTCGTTATTTGACAAATAATCCAACTCCTCTTGGAGCTTCAAAGCTATTTGAGGCAAAGAGGAAACCAGATGTCTGCGCCATCTTCTTACCGGATGCCTTCCCCCTGTCGCATAGATAATTCGCCCTAAGTAAAGAGAGAAAACCCACTCCAACTGATTAGAACTACTAAAGTGCAACTGACCACTAAATCGATTTTCCTTTAGGGTTTGAAATAATCTAATCTGTTGTGAAGCAACAAAATTATCTACAAATATAATTCCAGAGTCCCAACTTTCAGTCATATTAGCTATTCTAAAAAATAGTAGGATTCATTTGATAATTTAATGATTGCTTGCACCAGACTATAGGGTATTTGTCCCATAAAATGGGATACTATCCTCAAATGTTGACAAGTCTTCGAATGAGGAATAATTGATCACTACTAACCGAACGCGCAAGTACGACAATCCTAACATACAGAAATTTATAGTCATTCTCTCGACAAAAAAGATTAAATTGGCGAGTATTTGAAAGTTGAATGGAAAAGTCTATTAATGTCTTCTTAAAAATTTTTTAATCAATTAATTTAATCGGGATGAAAGAGTCGATATACCAGCAAAATAGTAATAAGTTGACAGTATTACTGGAAAAGGCGGGATTTCAAAATCGTCAAGAGCTGTCAAAAATAGCAGGAATTTCTCAATGGCAATTAACCCGAATAGAGTATGGGTTAATGCATCGTGTGGCTTTGGAAAATCTTTTGAGTCTCTCGGCTGCACTTAAAATATCCTTAGAGCAATTAATAACTACTTTTGTTTCCCAATCTCAATATCTCGAGAATTGGCAACCCCAAGCAGAACAAAGGAATTTAGCAGCAGAAAATCAAGAATATCAAAGACTACAAAATACTATCGAGCAGCAAAAAGAAACTTTAGAGTCAGAGTTTCGGAATGCTAGTTTGCAAGTGATCGAATCATGGCTATTACAATGGCCAACCGCAGTGGCGGCGATCGCTAAAAATCCTGAATTACCAGCAAAACGGTTGCTACTTTTGATGAAACCCATCGAGGAGTTAATCTCTTACTGGGGTGTAGAAGCTATATATACGGTGGGGGAAGAATTGCCCTATGACCCACAATGGCATGAATTGATCAAAGGTGATGCGGACCTGGGAGATATGGTACAAGTTCGTTATGTGGGTTACAAACAAGGGGAGAAGATTCTCTACAAGGCAAAAGTAAGCACCGTGGAAATTGAAAATTAAAAATTGAAAATTATAAATTATGGATTGGTGGCGGAAACTTAAGAAAAATCCTTTGGCTCGATTAGGGGCAGTTGTTTTAATAGTATTTTATGTGACTGTCATTTTTGCTGATTTTGTTGCGCCCTATAACCCTTACTCATCGCAAACTGACGGTTCGTTGTTACCTCCTACCACTATACATTGGGGAAGTTCTGAGGGTGAATGGTTAGGGGCTTATGTCTATCCGACAACTCAAGGCGCTACGGATTTGGAGACTGGCGATCGCCTGTTGTCGATAAATACCCAAGAGCCGTCGCCCATTCGTTTTTTTGTTAAGGGCTCAACCTACAATCTGTTTAAAGTTACTCTGCCTTTGCCTCCCAAGTTTGAAGGAGTCACAATCTTTCCTGGCATTGATTTTGATCGTCACCTTTTTGGCACGATTGGCCCAGGTAAAATTAATTTGTTGGGAACAGACGAACAGGGGAGAGATGAATTTAGTCGCTTAGTTTTTGGCGGCAGGATCAGTTTATTTATTGGTTTAGTCGGGATTACCATTTCTTTTCCCTTGGGAATGCTTGTTGGGGGCATTTCTGGATATTTCGGGGGTTGGGTTGATGGAATTTTGATGCGTTTGGTGGAAGTCTTGATGACGATTCCGGGAATTTATTTACTCATCGCGTTGGCTGCTGTATTGCCTCCTAGTTTGAGTAGTACCCAAAGATTTTTACTAATTGTTCTAATTACTTCTTTTATTAGTTGGTCAGGTTTGGCTAGGGTAATTAGAGGGCAGGTTTTGTCTCTCAAAGAGCAAGAATTTATTCAAGCAGCCAAGGCGATCGGGGCTAATCCCTTCTATATCATTGTGCGTCATGTTTTGCCCCAAACTGCCACTTACATTATTATTTCGGCCACCTTAGCGGTTCCTGGTTTTATTGTCGCTGAATCTGTTTTGAGTCTGATTGGGTTGGGGATTCAGCAGCCTGATCCTAGTTGGGGAAATCTACTTTCTTTGGCGACTAACGCTTCAATTCTTATGTTGCAGCCCTGGTTAATTTGGCCTCCGGCAATTTTGATTATTCTGACAGTTTTAGCTTTTAATATCTTAGGAGATGGCTTACGGGATGTTCTTGATCCTCGTAGCTTACAGAAATAACTCACATATTTAAGCCCTCTGCCTTCGTTCAATCTTACTTCGTAAAGAATCAGACAACCAAGACAAATACTGAGGGTAAACAGGTAAACGGGTAATCAGCTGCCAACCTTCAGGCTCCAATATTCTCCTAAGAGACTCTGCTGTGGGATGGGGATAGTCAGGATTGACTTCATCCTTCGGACTGATACCGCCTAGATCCCGAGCGCCAGCTTCGAGACATTCTAGAAGTAACTTTGGTTGGCTAATTAGATTAGGGGGAATTTGAATTGTAATGCTATCAGGTAGGATCTTTTTTGCGATCGCAACAACCTCCGGTAGCTGAGTCAGATTAAACTCTGATTGTTCATAACTTTGCTGAGTTCCCTGACTATGGGGTTGTAGAATCACCTCTTGAATATGACCCCAACTTTGTTGTAGTGACGCGATCTCCTCTAGGGTTTTTTCTCGATCAACTGCAGTTTCCCCAATTCCTAGCAAGAGCCCTGTCGTGAAGGGAATTTTCAATTCTCCAGCCCATGCGAGCTGCTGCAACCTAAGCTCAGGCCGTTTACTAGGAGCTTGCTTATGTACTGTTGATAAAAGTTTCGGGGTTATCTGCTCCAGCATTAATCCCATCGAGACATTAATCTCTTTAAGTTGTCGCATTTCATCCCAACTTAAAATTCCCACATTGCTATGAGGGAGCAAGTCTAGAGACAAAGCTAATTCACAAAGTTCTCTGATCCGGGCAAACCATTCTTGACGTAAAGTCGAGTCAAGGGGAACCTCGCCACTTAAGATGAGAATTTCTGAGATTCCTGTCAGAGAAAGCTCAGTTAAAGTTTTCCGAGCATCAGCTAATGTTAATTTAGTACCACTTCCAATATCTTTACGAAAGTTGCAGTAACTACATCGATTAAAACATTCGTAGGTAGGAATAACCGTATAGGCTGGGCTGTATGTGATACGAGGGTTTGATCTCATTTATAATTTCAGCTAATGTTTAGCATAAGTAAAAGTTTCGATACTTTAGTTTACAAAACTCAAAGTTTTCGATATGATTATAAGTGTCAAAGAAAAGAACCTTGACAATTAAATACATACATACAGGAATCATACATAAATGACTACTACTCTACAGCAACGCGAAAGCGTCAGCTCTTGGGAGAAGTTCTGTCAGTGGATTACTAGCACAGACAACCGCATCTATGTCGGTTGGTTCGGTGTTCTAATGATCCCCTGCCTTCTCGCAGCTACTACTTGTTTCATCATTGCATTCATCGCTGCGCCTCCCGTGGACATCGATGGTATCCGTGAACCTGTTGCAGGTTCCTTGGTATACGGAAACAACATCATCTCTGGTGCTGTAATTCCTTCTTCTAATGCAATTGGTCTTCACTTCTACCCCATCTGGGAAGCTGCTTCCTTAGATGAGTGGTTGTACAACGGTGGCCCTTACCAGCTAGTAATTTTCCACTTCTTGATCGGTGTATTCTGCTACATGGGTCGTCAGTGGGAACTTTCTTTCCGCTTAGGGATGCGCCCTTGGATCTGTGTTGCATACTCTGCACCAGTATCCGCAGCAACTGCAGTATTCCTAATCTACCCTCTAGGACAAGGTTCCTTCTCCGATGGTATGCCTTTAGGAATCAGTGGAACATTCAACTTCATGTTGGTATTCCAAGCTGAGCACAACATCTTAATGCACCCCTTCCACATGTTGGGAGTAGCTGGTGTATTTGGTGGTTCATTGTTCTCCGCTATGCACGGTTCTCTAGTAACTTCTTCTTTGGTTCGTGAAACAACTGAAACTGAATCTCAAAACTACGGTTACAAATTCGGTCAAGAAGAAGAAACTTACAACATCGTTGCTGCACACGGATATTTTGGACGTCTAATCTTCCAATATGCATCCTTCAA
>NZ_ALVZ01000036.1 GCF_000332055.1 Xenococcus sp. PCC 7305
GCAACTGCAAGAGTAAACAGTGCTAAACATAATGTTTTTTCATGACGGCGACCCGCACGGCGACGTGGATCTGGTAGCTCTACAAAGGCATTTATGATACTTTGTTGTGGCATCCTGCTTATTAGGGTATCGTGACTATCACATTATCCCTCTTTCTAGAATGAAATAGCCCTGACTCATTACCCATTACCCATTACTCATTACCCATTACCCATTACTCATTACCCATTACCCAATAACCTCAATGTCTTGGTTACTAATTACATTACTATTACTCAAAGTCGCAACCACGATCGCATTACCAGAACCAGTACCATCCGCATCAAACAGCAATCGATTATTATTTGTATTAAACAAAAAGCGATCGTCAGCATCCCCAGGAACATTGCCCAACACAAACTGACTCGGATCTAAAATTCCCGCCGTCAAACCGCTACCAAAAGCTGCTGCTGAGACTACAATCTTATCCACTCCTGCCTCAAAATCGCTAATCACATCGTTGCGATGATTTAAACCTAAATAGACAAAGCGATCGCTGCCAGCATTGCCCGTCAATGTATCAATATCCGCACCACCAAGCAACTCATCATCTCCCGCGCCACCTTGCAGAGTATCCCGACCGCCAGCACCATTGAGCTTCACCGGCAATTGAGTCACTGCCGAAGCATCAATATTATTTTGCCCGCCACCAGTGGAAATTTCTACCAACTCAACCTCACTGAAAGTATCAGTTCCCCTGCCAATAACCTGAGTATCAGTCACTGTAAAATTTAAATTCCCCGTTTCCAGAACGCGATCGCTTCCTGCTCCGCCAAAAATAGTATCATCCCCATTGCCCCCCCGTAGCGTGTCATCTCCTGCTTCGCCATATAACTCATCAAATCCCCCTTCTCCTTCAATAAAATCATTATCGTTCCCGCCAAAAAGACTATCTGCGCCCTCTCCTGCTTTTAGGGTATCGTTGCCATTGCCCCCAATTACCAGGTCATCACCCTTTTGACCCCGCACGAGATCCGCTCCATTGCCGCCATCTACCGTATCATTGCCGTTATCGCCATTGAGAGTATCATTGCCATCATTTCCTTCCAGGCTATCTTTGCCTAGACTGCCAAAAAGCTCATCATTATCATCGCCCCCTTGGAGCGTATCATCCCCATCGTCTCCATTTAAAACATCATTACCCTCGTCTCCATAGATCAGATCCGCTTCATTATTGCCATTGATCGTATCTGCTCCTTCATTGCCCGAAAGTAAATCATAACCCGCTCCCCCAAAAATGCGATCGCTGCCTAAATTCCCTGCGATCGTATCATCTCCATCATTCCCTTCGAGACTATCGTTATCTCCATCTCCCAAAATGAAATCATTATCTTCGCCCCCTTTAATAATGTCGTTCCCATCTCCCCCGGCCAAACTATCGGCACCTTCTGAGCCGAGCAAACTATCTGTTCCCTCACCGCCCAAAAGATTATCCCTGCCCCCAAAGCCATTGAGGGTATCATTCCCGGCTAATCCTTCTATCTGGTCAGCAGCAGCGCCGCCTTGGAGCAAATTGTTATTACTATTGCCGATAATCGTATTAGCAAAGGGCTCAGTAATCGTTAAAACTTGATTCACCGCCACATTATTGAGAAGCTGGGTCACTCCCGAAGGCCAGGTGATTTCGACTTGATTTACCAAATTATCTGAACCCAAACCAAAATGGAGACGAGTATCATTTTGAGCAAAATTATGGGTTCCTCCATTTTGTTCCCGTAGTTGAATCGTCCCGCCAGAAGTCACTCTCACTTGAGCACCAATGCCATCGCGGTTAGATTGAACTCCTTCGAGGTCAATTAGTAGCCAATTATTACTATTGCCCTGATTTGACAACAGCTGTGATGGTGTGCCCAAATAGGTTTTGCGAGGAGAACGAGCAACATTAGAACTGACAAAAATATCCAAAAACCCATCATTATCAAAATCACTAGTTGCGAGCTTTGACCCGGTTTCAAAATCTAACCAGACAGGCCCCACCGATGTTCCAGCAGCTCCGCCGCCTTGGGCGATCGCGATAAAGGTTCCATTACCCTGGTTATCGTAAAGAATATTTGGCTGATCAAAAGTGGCATAGGAATTGGCCAGATAGAGATCAATATCTTTGTCGTTATCAAAATCTCCCGATATGACCGATTGTGCCAAGGTCGGACTAGTCAATCCCGCAGGCCCACTGTTATCAATAAATTGATTGGTATTAGGATCAAAGACCCAAAGCTGATCGCTTAGAGCATTAATATCGGGATCGACATTAGTAAAGCCAATCGTTTGTAAATTCGTAATATCTGCTGTGGATTCTACTGCCGAGCGAATACTCTCAAAGTTATCGGAATTGAGTCGAATTTCCCAGGTTTGAGAGTTGGCATCATAGCCAATATAGACTCCCCGAGCAGAGCGATCGCTTTGTAATCCTGTGATATTAGGACTAGTGGGATTCAGAGCTAAGGCCGCGACTCGATCTATTTCACTGGTCAGAGGATTATCGTTAGCAGTGGCGGGACTGGTTGTTGCCGAGCTGATATTTACAAAGGCTTCGAGTTCGGCGGCGGTAGGATTGCGTCCCGATGTGCCTAGAAAAATTTCACTGGGGTCTAAATCGGCTTGAATTCCATTGAGGCTAAAAAAGTCGATCGCAACGGTGCCACTGGTTTGAAAACTGTAACCAATTTCTTCTCCTATGTTGCGGATAATCAATTCTCCCCCAATGATGCGATCGTTATTTTGGGCAACACTTGGGTAAACTGTGGCAATACTAGAGCGCACTAAAAAGATATCGTTATAACCATCACCGTTAAAATCGGCAATTACCGAGTCTCTAGCTGAGGCGTGATCTTCAAAGTCTTCTGTCGGATCAACAGGCAGATCGCTGGTTAGAGGAAAATTAAAGTTATTGGTAATATTAACAAAGCCATTGGAGATGTCATAAACTTCTAGCGGAAATTCATAGGTACCTTGAATTACAAGTTCTAAAATTCCATCTCCTGTCAAATCGGCCAACTGACCATAACGAGAAGAGCCATCAATATCTAGCCCCACAGCATTTGATTGATCGATAAAAGTGCCATCAATTTGTTGTTCAAAATAAGCATTAGAACCTTGTCCATCAGGTCTTTGGGCTACTAAATTAATAAAATCCAAACGACCATCATTATTACCATCAAACCAGATAGAGGAACGACTACGAGCAATTTGATATACTACGCCCTTGGCGGTACTTTCGTTGCTTAAAAGTCCCAGGTCACTATTATGAGTAACAAAAAAATGATTAGGTTGTCCTGTCGCATTTGCCCCGCCTAATTGACCACCACTATTGACAAAAACATCGCGATCGCCATCATTATCAAAATCGATCCAATTAGTCCCGTGAGTATCGCCCCCACTACCTTGCCGCCAATCTTCAGTAAATAAATTGGTAAAAGTTCCATCCCCATTATTGATGTAGAGAAAGGGGTATTTCGCATCAGGAAATAAAGAATTAGGTGATTCGCCATTATAACCATGTCCACTGACCCAAAGATCGCTTAATCCATCCTGGTTATAGTCTAGCCAAGCAACACTCATTGCTTCATCTCCTCGATGTCGGGACCAAACAATTCCCGCACTTCCGGTGATATCCTGAAATGAATTAAAGTTAAGAGTCATAATATTATTTGTATCCTAATCATTGCTTATAAAAAGCAAGGCAAATTAAAGTCAAAAATAGCAATAAATATTCCTAGATATTTTAATGCTATTCAACCTATTTTTCAAGATATTATTATTAGTTTAATCTTTTGAAAAACTTGTCGGTATTTTGACGATAAATCGAAATTTTATGGATACAAAAAAGATAATAGTACTTCTTAAAACAGTGAGATATATAAAGTTTTGGACAACAGGTTCTTGATTTTATTTATTTCTGGGTTTTGAAGAAAGATGATTGCCAATGACTCATCAACGTAGCCAAAACAATCATGCCAGCGCCAAACCATCCTCGCCAACCCAAAACCTCTCCCAAAATCAAATAAGCAAAAACCAAACCCCAAACAGGTTCTAATGTATAAATAACCGCAGCTTGAGTAGATTTGATTCTAGCTTGACCCCAAGTTTGAATACAAATCGTACCTGTTGTAACAACTAAACCTAAATACAATAAAGAGCTCCAAGGTAAATCCCATAAATTCTGCAAACTAGTGAACCAATGGGACTTATCTACTGACACCCATAACAAAGAAAAACCTACAGCGCCCCACATTTGCGCTGCGGCTAAGGGCAAAGCATTGAACTTACGGGCATAGTTTTCGATTCTGATAATGTATAAGGCATAGCTACAGGCAGTACCTAAAGTCCAAAGATCACCTATATTTGGGGTCTGGCGATCGTAGGACAAAATTCCAACCCCCATTAAAGCTAAAAACGCAGCAATCCAAATAGAAGATTGGACTTGATTTGTCTTAGCTCCAGAATATGTATTCCGGTTTCGATTTTTTTTCGCCAATAACTTGGGGCAGGAAATAGATAAACGAATTAGTAGTGGGACTAAGACAACGTACAGGGTGGTAATAAAAGCACTGCGACTAGCACTAGTATATTGCAACCCAATAGTCTGAGTTGCTGAGCCGAGTAATAACCAGAAACCCAATTCTAAACCAGCATTTACCAAGCGCTTATTGTTTAGCAAAAAAGGAGTGAAACAAAGAGCCGCCAAGGCATAAGAAATTAAAGTTAGGAGCGATGGCGCTATTACCGTGATAGTTTGCTTGAGTACGACATAGCTACTGCCCCATAATAGGGGGGCAAGATTCAACAGACTTAAGCCGAGTAAAGTTGAATTGGCTTTTTGGGTTTGATGGAACATGTCTGAAGAATTGGTGGTGAATTGGATTAAGGTTAGCTAATTATGGAAGAATCACACGACATCTTGCAAGATCGCAATATTTTGCTCGATATTGAACCGATTGAAAATATCTAGATATTGCTGTAACTCGGAGGTTCTTTTATCTTGCTCGCGATCGTGAGCTTCATCTTGCCAACCAATAAAGATTTTTGCCGCATTGTCATATTCTGCGATCGCTTGCTTCATTAATAATAAAGCCTGCAAAGAATCCTCTAGCTGAGCTCTCGGATGATCGGGGAACATCACCTGACTCTTGCGAGAAGGATAATAGGGATGAAAATTAAAATCTATGGGGACTTCGTATTTTTGGGATAAATCTAGGCCGTATCTTACCGTTTTCTCGGCTTCTTCGATAGCTGCTTGACCGACAATCTCAGGAGGTTGAAACACAATGTTGAATTCTATGCCGATACGAGTTTGATAGGTACCTGCGATCGCAAAAGCCTTTTCAATAGCTTCTTTGGACATCAATTTCTTTAAATTGACCATGCGAATCGTTTCATCCTGAGATTCTATTCCCAAAATGATTTTTATCTGTTGATCTTGGCGCAGATTATTGACAATGACATCTAGATTTTTGTGTTTAATATAACATTCGCGAGAATCCCAAGAAACAATTTTACATTTTTCTAAAGAAGCCGCATATTTTGCTATGTAGAACAAAGTCTCAGGAGACATTTCTAATTTATTTAAAGTAGAACCGGAATTGTAAATCACTAAATGAACAATATCTGGTAAAACATCACCATAGTAATCTTGAAAAAAGACTAGTCGCTGTTGATTCAGCTCATAATTAAACTGAACTCCTTCCCCCGCGCCAATATCACAATGATTACACTGGCTCTGGTGAAAAGGACATCGACCATCTTGGAATTCATTGCCAAAGACCAGGGCGAGACGTCGGCCATAGCCATCTAAAACAGAATTAAACAAGGTGGATTGTTCGGGAATTGCAACACTAGTATTCATTACTTATTACTTATTACTTATTACTTATTACTTATTACTTA
>NZ_ALVZ01000037.1 GCF_000332055.1 Xenococcus sp. PCC 7305
TTAATAGGATTCTCTTTAAACTGAGGAAACAAAAAAGATTGAGGCTCTTCTAGACTAAGTATGATAAATTACTAACAAAAATGCCAATGTAACAGAACTCTTCTCCTAAAATTACCAAAGTTAGTTAACCCATAAGCTTTCCTCTTAATTAACTTAATTTTTTGATTAATTCCCTCTACTGCTCCTTGAGTTGTTCTATTATCGAAGTAGGCTAAAATTTCGTCGATCCATCTTTTTATTGTTTGAGAACTTTTGGGAAAATACTTATAAGATAACTCGGTCCATTCTACGATTTTCCAGAATGCTTTGTCCGCTGTTATTTGACTTTCAAATATATCTCTTAGTTTCTCTTTTGCTTGATATGCAGCCATCAATTCGGGAGCAAGCTTTTCGAGTTCTTTTATTTTTTCTTTTTCAGTTTCATTAAGCTTTTCTTTTTTATTTTTTAACTTTTCTGCCTGCTTCTTCTCCTCTTTTCTTCTGTTGTCTAACTCTTTATTTATTTGTGACATTACATGAAATCTATCCGCTACAATTTGTGAATTCGGAATCAGTTCTTCTACTACAGTTTTGTATGGTCTCCAGAGGTCTATACTGACTTCTTCTATTTGATTTAGAATCTCTGGACCCAAGCCCAGCAAGTATTCTGCTATTACTTCTTTATTTCTCTTCTCTAATAATGCGATGGGTTTTCTCTTCTCTAAATCTACCAAGACTGCTGCATAATTCTTACCCCCTTTTAACTGAGTTATCTCATCAATTCCTAACTTTTTTAGGTCTGTCGGTTTTCCTGTAAACAATCCGCTTCTAATTCCTTAAGTATTGTGTCTATTTCTGCAGGAGTTATTCTATTTCTTTTTCCCGCATTTACTACATCCGTTTCCAATACTTCTTTGATAACCTTTTTCGCCAATCTTTTCGTGTATGTTCTTCTTTTTTTGACAAAACTTAATTCTTCTGAAAACACCTTGCGACAGTTTTTACATCTAAACTGACGACGATTAACTAAGAGAAAAACATCGTAACTACTTAGGGGGATGTCTCTAACTCGATAGCGGTGGGATTGGTGAATTTTATCAGTTTGTTTATTGCAATGAGGACAAATCGCTAAGTTTTCTTTCTTTTCTAATTCAATCAATAATTCATCATCGGTTATAAAATGATAATTCTTCGCTTTAAAACCTTCAAATTTAATTATATTAGTGATAAAATAAAGCAGAGAGTTCGATGGCATTTTATTAAAAATACATTTTTGCAACTTAACAATAAAATATTTGATATCATAAAAAACTAGTTTTAGTCAAGATAGAGCAAAGGTTTTAAGCAAATCAGATTTATAATTATTTTTGGGACTTATCCCTTTTTTCTTGTTAAATTATCATAGCTAGTCTAGAAGAGCCAAGATTGATACCTTCCATATTTCTTGAATCTAGGAAATCCATATCCTCTGTCCTTGAAAGCCTCCCAAGTGTTATGCAGCCGCTTGACTACATCTTGGGTTGCTTGAGAATGAACAGCTTTGTACCACGGATTCGTCTTTTTCCATTGAGTTAGTTGCCGCTTTTGTTCCAAGTAACTAGGAAATGGGAGCTCAGGAGACATGATATATTCGCGCTCCAAAGAGCAAGAGTACAAACTACATTTTCTCGAAGCAATCCAATACTTAAGATCTCGCAAGCATCTGTTGTAGATTCTCCTGCAAGTCTCAAGCCATCCCAGCATCAATTCTTGTTGCTCTACAGTTGGATAAATTCGGTAAGTGTAATTCATAGTCAACATACCTATATTTTAGCACAAAGTATGGCTTACGATAAAAAGATTCGTACGGAAGCTGACACTGGCGATTCATGAGGGGCTGTCGCCTGTGCTTTGCCAGGCGTTTAAACGCCCCGTCCCACACCAAATCAAAGATTATGGACCTGGGGCTTCTCTCCTATAAGCTAAATATTTAGGCAATGGGATGGGCAAACTAGGCAAAATAGTCTCACAATTAGAAGAGTATTCTATGCAGTACAACCATACAATTGAAAAAGTTATTCGAAAAATCAATCGAGAACTGGCCCCGGAATTTGAGGATAAACTACGCTGTCATCTTGAGTGTCAGGATAAAGCATGGCTGATCGATCAGATCATCCGTTTAACTATAGATGAGCATAGTCGTCAAGAATGCGACAGAAAATTATTTCAAAAAATCAAACAGCAAAAAAGGGCTGAAAGATTAGCCCGCTTGAGGGAGCTGCAACTTGATGAGTCCAAGCTAGACATCTTTATCAGTCAATATGAACAATATGATCGCGATCGCTTAGAAGAAGAAGGATATCTAATTCATCCGCCTCTCAAAGGGAAAGATTTGATTACAACTGAATATCGTTCCCAAAAGGGTGAGGTGCTGTTAACCCAGGCCAAAGATATTTTATTTGCAATTCTCTTTGGAGATGAGAGTACATGCGTTCAGTTTGAGCGAGTCGAACAAGAACTACTAACTTTGACCCTACCTCATTTCAAAGCTCGGACAATAGATTTTATGAAAGCAACAACTGAGATTGGGGGTCTAGGATTTTGGCAAGATCCCGATAACGTCTCCAATGATGATGAAGTTGAGAATATTCTTTTTCAAGTCGAGTATGGAGAAGTGGCCACGGAAAAAATTGGTGATGGCATAGTTACGGCCTTAAATTTGATTAATAATTTGGAAGTAAATGAACAAATACTCTATGCCAGAATCATTAACGTTGAACAAAGTACTTTGGTTGATATAAACGAATCCCATCTTAGGAGAAGAAGGTTTTAGCGGCAGGGTTTGGGATATTAGAGGTTAGCGGCGCGTAAAATCCTGAAAAAAGGGAAATCTCTCTGAGCAAAGTTTAATTACTAAAAGATCTTCATGATTAATTTACCTTTATTCGCTAAATTATTGATCAGCAATTACTTTAACCTTCCGTTCTCTAGCTTGCTAAAGAACTTTTATAAAAGGTTATGAATGGTCTCAGAGATTTTTCAGATTATTTTAGAGAACTCTCATTTAGTTTGTTGTTCACTCTCATATAAGTGCAATTTAATGTCTCAATACAATGCTCTATCTATTAGAAGAGAATTAAATATGACTCAAACAATTAGATTAGAAAGTTCTAATACCGCTATTCCTCAGCTACCTGATAGTCTGCAACATCTTGTTTTTCTGTTGTCTCAAACTAAAGAATTAACCTCATATCAAGTTCATCAAAGCTTGGAAAAAGCTCAGATTCAGCAGGCGGATCTGATGCCTTGGGCAACTTTCGATCATCCAATCACCCATAGCTATGGTCGCCAGTTGGTTTACGATGGAGGCTATTTTGAAATTATGGTGATGTCCTGGGTTCTGGGGGATATTAGCGCGATTCACGATCATGGAGCGACTCAATGGGGCGCAGTTCAATGCTTTGGGAAAGCAAGCCATTGGGCATATCAATTGGATGGTCAGACTTTACAAACTCAAGAATTTAGAGAATTTTCCCCTGGGCAGATAGTCAGGGTCAATCACGATTTGATTCATCAGATGGGTAATTGTAGTCAAGATTCTTTTCTCACGCTCCATGTTTATGGCATTAGTCATGAATATCCTTCGATTACAGGAGATGCTCGGGTGTTTGATCTTTTTGAGCAGAGCATTCAATATACTGATGGGGGCGTCTTTTTCTGTTTACCAGAAGCGGATATTGATCGCAAAACCTTTGGCTTGAATGCTGATAATACTAGTAAATTGCGACATCACCAACAAATGCGATCGCGAGTTGGCGCGATTATCGAAACATCCCCTGCTAAGCTTGAATATTGGCAAACGAAAGCAATTAAACTAGATCGAGAGATTTCCAGATTAGGCAACATAGCAATTTCCAACTAAAACATCCGCATGAGTAAATTTTCTCTCGATCTGATTAATCCTAAGTTACTGTTCACTAGTTCAAGAGCGATCGCAGCTTTACGTCCTGCCGTCATTGCTTTTTTGGTTAGTCAAGGCACTCAACTTAGTGGCGGAGTCGCAACCCCGATTTCTTTTTGTAATGTGTTGTTTGTGGGAAATTTATGTGCCGCGATCGCAGTTGGTTTCTGGTTTAAATTCCCAACCATTGTTAATGATTTTAAAATACTAGAAAAAAAAGTAATCTTTGGCCTATTCATTAACGGTTGTTTGGCAGCATTGCTATCAGCTTTAATATTTCTCGGTCTTGAATCTACATCAGTAACAAATGCTGTTTTATTAAGTAGATTTGGCCCAGTATTATTTGCTTTAGCTGGAGCATTTTTCTTGGGCAAAAAAATTACCAAACTAGAATTATTTGGCTTCACTTTGATTTTAGTAGGCATCTTAGCCATCACTTTACGAGAAAGTATGTACCAACTGAACAGAGGCGATGTTTTGATTCTAGCTTCGGCAGTTGTTTATGCGATTACAGCCTTAATTGGCAAATTGATACTCTCAGACACATGTAGTTTAGCAGTGGTAGTTTTTACCAGAAATTTTGTTTCTTCTGTTATTTTCTTCATCATTGCTAGTGCTTTGTTTGGCCCAACTCATTTTAGTGATGTATTTTCTGGTCAGCTATGGATTGTGATGTCTATCTATGCCTTGATTATCATTGTTTTTGCCCAATTGCTTTGGTATTCTGCACTGGGAAGACTTGATTCTAGGACAGTTGGTAGTTTGGCTTCTCTTTCTCCAGTTTTTGGTGTCACCTACGCTTATTTTTTAAATGGAGAACGCCCTTCGGAAGTTCAAATAAGTTCATTTTTTGTCATTATGATAGGTCTAGTTATTTCTAATTTAGGAAAAGCTAAACCAAAACAAAAAGAACGAGATTTGGATAAAATGCCCGAACCCGAATGCTCGGCTAACATTTAACTTAAACATTGATTATTAAGCATTGAACATTTAGCATTATGAATATTCTCTTGATTTGTGATCCTAAAAGTTATCGAGATCAGACTTTAGATGTTCCAGAATTTTATCGTGCGATCTCTCGTCACCATAATCTAAATTTATTTCACACTTTTCCCAATCAAGTTATGGAAGAAGAGGATTTTTCTAATCATATTTTAGCGACAAAAATTCCTCACAAATTAAATCACCAAGATTTCTTGGGTTTAGAAAAGCAACCTCACAATTTGTATCCTCTAGCATATTTTGATCTGGTTTTTTGTCGCACTTTAAAACCATTTCCCACAGGATATCTAGATCGCTTGAGCTCTTGGGAAAAGTTTACTAAATTTGTTAATAGCCCTAGCCATAAAAAAGAGCAAGTTAGCGCTAATTTTCTCTTCAAAGTGGCAAAAAACTGGATTCCCGAAACCATTGTGACTGATGATTGGCAAGAAGCTCAAGCATTTTGGGAACAACATCAAACTATTGTCTCCAAGCAAGTTAATAGTTGTGGCGGTCGTGGCGTTTTTAAGATCTGGTATGAGCAAAGTTTATTTAAAGTTGATAATTTTCAAGTTGGTTTGCGTTCTTTTGAGCATTTTTCGGAAGTGATGGATTATGCGAGGGGCGCTACTCAAGCTCCGTTGCAATTAGTGCGTTATCTTTCTCAGGTAAACCAAGGAGATAAAAGAATTGTGGTAGTGGATGGGGAAATTTATGGGGCTTATATTCGCCGCTCTATAACTGGTCATTGGGTTAATAATGTCAGTGGGGATGGCGAATGTATTTTGTCAGACATTAGTGATTGGGAAAGAGATGCGATCGCAGATACAGTAGGAGCTTATCAAAAACGAGGTCTCCATACTCTAGGCTACGATTTTCTACAAGATGATGATGGCAGATGGCGGATTTCTGAGATCAACGCGGGCAATATTGGAGGATTTGCTCGATTAGAACAATTAACTCAAACCCCAGTGATGGATCATTTTATCGACTGGCTTGTTGACTTTGCCAAGTCTCAGGTTATTGATAACAAATGTCTTGTCTAAATTAAGTTAATATTTCCAGTTACTTTAACTAACTTAAATTTTGGAGTTCATAAAATATTCGATAATAACTTCGTCTATACTCCTAAAAGATAACTCTCCTATATAAGAGATAGCTTGATGAACAGTACCGCGATCGCTCAAAAAATCATAAATCTAGGATATCTGCATCTAAATTAAACATTGACTATTAACTCAGGAACTAGTGCCGCTGCGCGGAAGTAATAAGTAATAAGTAATGAGTAATAAGTCTTGATACATCAGCTTTTTGCCCTTCGTTGATAGATAGCTTATTTACGCCCGCGTCCACTAGGTTTTTCAGTGCTCTTTAATTTA
>NZ_ALVZ01000038.1 GCF_000332055.1 Xenococcus sp. PCC 7305
CTTGAAAGGTGTGCAGCAGTGATTGTTGATTGACATCCCATAACTTGATAGTTTGGTCATCACTGCCACTGACAAGGTACTTGCCATAGGGGCTGAATGTCACCGACCTGACGGGAGCTTCATGACCATTAAAAACAAATCTTGTTCTTTCTCTGCTTGCTTCCACTGTTTGATACAAAACTGATTGAACTTCTGGCACCAGTTTACTTGCGGTTTTAAAAGAGCTTTGATTGAATTTTTGGTTATCACCTACAAGTTCAATGGATTCTAAAAGATTCTCTATGGTACTTTCACGAGAAAGCTTAATTTTGACATTAGTTGCTTGCTGTTCTAATTGTTTTAATCTTACTTCTAGGCTATTTCTGAAGGAACTGACAGCTGAGATACTTGCTAGAATGCTAAAAACTATCGCTACTGTAGACCAAATGCGTAATTTTTTATTAACTTGACGCTGTTCGATTTCCCTTTGTTCAGCTTCTTTACGTTGAATTTCCAAATCGATTATTCTTTTTTGTCTAATTCTTTCTTGCTCTGCTTCTTGTTGTTTTCTTAGATTTTGACTCTCAACAATAAAATTCTCTCCTAGGCCATCAAGCATTCCCCAGTCGCCATAATTCTTTAAATATAGTTCGGCTGCGCCTAATCTATCACCTTGTAATAAATAGTCAGCTTTCTTATCTTGAGCTAACCATTCCTCAGCTGCGACTTCAATTTTTCGCTCAAGCACCATGCCATCACGATATTCTTGCTGCCATTTTTGCAATTTTCTCCAATTGCGGATCAAAGCTTCATGAACAACATCCAAAATTACTTTAGTATTTTCTGTTGCATCTTCTTGCACATTTTGAGCTTTATTTTCATCCCAAAAATCATCTGTTTTCGTAATGAGGCGGTTGTTTTCATTGGCCAAAAATTCGGTTACATCGTCCAAAAGCTTATAGGAATGATGAGAATTCACTAGTGAACCCAAACTAACTTTGCGGCGAGTATCCTGAATATTTCCCATCTGAGTCAACTCAAGAAATATTCTCTTCGCTACTTTTTGCTTCTCAGATTCTTGTACATTTTTTTCTGACAAACTAGCATAAACTTCATCAGCCCTCTTTTCTAGCGTTCCTTCAATCCCCCCCAATTCCTGATATGTTTTTAACCGCAGAAACTTTTCCTTTTGCGCTTTGGCTTCTTGCCACAACTCGGTAAGAGTATATTGCAACAGAGGTAAACTACCTGGATAATCCTGTACATCGTTGATTAACTGTTGTTTTAACCCATCTTCAATGCCTAGTCCTACCCATTCTGCCGGCTTTTCAATGGCTTCTCTAATTTCTTCTTGATTTAAATTTGCAACATTGATTTTACTCTCACCCATCAATGTTGCAAATTGAGGATATTCTCTTAATCTACTTCGAAAATCTGAGCGCATCCCCAGAATAATTTGCAGATTTTTCCGTAACTTAAGTAATTTTTGAAGTTGTGCGATAAATGCTAAGCGATATTTTTCATCACACATCGTAAAGCATTCTTCAAACTGATCGATAATCAGGATGATTGGGCGATCCTCTTTTGTTTGAGGCAATTTTTCCTTAAAGGCTTGAGGTAAACGCTCTAACGGATGTTCTCCTGGAGTAATAGGTTCTAGATATGTCCAATTGTTGCTGCCTGGGATTAATTGCCCTAATTTGAGTTGATACAACAATCCTGCCCGCAACAAGGAAGATTTACCACTGCCTGACTGCCCAAAAACTGCAATCAAACGTTCTTTATTATTAACCTTTTGTATTAACTGTCGAGTTATTTTGGTGCGCCCATAAAATACTAGAGCATCTTCTTGTTGTTCACTAAAAGAGGAAAGCGAACGATAGGGGCATTTATCTTGAAATTTGCGCTTATTGTATTTGCTCGTTAAGGGAATCATTCTCTCAGAACAGACCATCTGAGGAGCTTGCTTAGTTTGCGCCATATGTTTTTTGACATATTTAAGCAATTCATGGCTATTAACAATTCCATCAGGATAATGTTCTGGATCTAATCCTGTATTTAATACCTTGGTAAACAAACCTTCCTCATGGCTAATTTCGATTCCCGATTCAAAGGAACGAGTCGCAGTCATAAAACAATAATCTTTCTTTTGTTCCTTGAGGACATGCTCATCAATATAATTGAATAATTCTCCACTATGACAACAGTCCAGCCAAACAATGATTTTTTGAGCTGCGCTAGTTTTTATCTGTTCTCCCAACCAACTTAAAGGAACACCATATTTCTCTTTTTTAGGATAAACATCGCTAGTGGCAAGAAAAACCTCTTTTTTGCCATTAACTATTTGCTCCCAACCATGACCAGAAAAAAATAAAATTCTTATTTCCGGTTGTTCTTTTTGTCCTGGGGGATTAAAAAGGTTACTTATAGCCGTTCTTAACTCTTCAGCTTTAACCCCATCTTCCTCGTCAACAGTCCAGATTCCTTTTTGATTCGAATTTTCTCTGCTCGGTAATCGCTGAACCCTAATATCTTCAAACCCATACTTTTCTAATCGACTGGCAACCAATTCGGCATCATTGGCAGCAGCAGTCAAACTATTGAGGCCACTAAATGGAGTGTAATAGTTAATCCCTATAACCTGGGCTTCCCATTGTGAAGACATATTTCGGACTGCTTATTTGCTGATGAATATTTTTGAAACTTATAGTATTTTATTACAAAAAGCTCTTTAGCACCTTTTAAAATCAATTATGTCTACCACTAGCAGCAATCAGAATATTCTGTCATTTATTCTGGCTCTCAGTGATTTTTCTGAAAGCCTTACAGTCGAAGAGCAAAAAACCTTAAAAAATGTTGGCAAACAGTTTGCGATATTACCAGAAGCTTGGGAAGAAGATATTCAACCGCAGTTGCTAAAAACAATTGCTAATAATCCTCAACTCAACAAATCTTATCAATTTTATAAAAAGCAACTAGCGACTAAAGATATTCCAGAGGAGCTCTTGCTTTCTTGCTTACCGAGCAATCAAGAAATAAGCAAATTAAGTTCAAAGACCTCTAATGTTCAAGCCAGAGGTTTTAAATCATCAGCTCCAGCCACAGGTTTTCAACAACAACTGAATAATGTTGTTATTGTTGTGTGTGAATCAGACAAATCAGAAGATGTTGTCAAAAAAATTAGCTCTTTCGATAAACTGAAACAATTTATCACTAAGAAATAGTTAATGAATTCTATCTTTTTTGTTCCTACAGTATGAATCAACTTTTTTATCCTACTATCGACCTCTTTTCCTATGATTTAAAGAGTGCGCTAAACTTGAGCTCAGAGGAAATAGAAGAACAAAGACAGGATTTTCTAGCCAAGTTTCCGCCCGAGGTGCGAGCTAATTTTCGTCAATCTGCAAACCAAACTGAGTATTTTGACTTATTTCTTGATCCGAAAACAGGTGAGAATGAATTCGACTTTGAGCCTCAGAATCCAGCTTTAGAAGGGTATTACTATCCTGTACGGATCAATGATGTTTATGGATTGCAAATTGATTGTTCGGTGAAGAATCTCTCTGAAGCCCAAGATGTTACTTCCTTTGCAGATATTAAAATCGAGATTGAAAATAAAATAGCAAGTGACCATCTCACTATTGGATATACATGGTTAGTTTCTGGTTGGTTAAGAGAAGAAGATAGCCAAAATGCCGCAACCATTGCCCAGGCTTGCTACGAGGTTTTGTTCCCAGAGAATAATTGGCGAACAGGAATATACTCTGAGGGTGATTTTTTAAATGGTAAATTTTTTGAGATTTGGCAGCGAGAATCAAAGGTTCAACAGCATGTAGTATTCTTGCTGTTTCCTAACAAAGATATGGCAATTAAAGGGGCCGAGTTTTACTCAGACTGGATGGGATTATTTTGCTACCGCCATAAAATTACCTGGGCCTATCAACAAAGTAGAACTATTAAAGCAAGCTTAGTTAATCATTATCGGAAGGTAGATGTCAATGCCAAAATCATCAAACAAAATCAATATAATATTCAAGCTTCAAATAATAATGCGAAGGGGAGTCTGGATGAGATTCAAGGTATTCTTGATCAATATACAATTGATTTACTGAAACTTACTTTTCAGAAGCAAATTATTGAAATTAATCTAGAAAATTATCAAAGAAGAGTTGAATTAATCAAACAGAAATTGTCAGAAGTGGAATCAGAATTAAAAAATAATTTGGGGAAGCTTAGTATCTTTGATAATTTAGTTGAAAATAAATATCTATCTCAAATTGATAAAGACAATGATAATATGCAGCTTGGTATAAAATTATTAGAAAATAAAATTAATGCCACTAATAGTAAAATCGAGATAGAAAAGGGTGAAAGAGATCGTAATTTTCAAAATATAATTACCTTTATTGGTACGGGTATGGCTGGCACTAAACTGATTGAATCTAGCCAGAAAACTTGCGAGATATTTTATGATAAAGAATCTACAACTTGTGAAAACCCAACCTCAAGAATATCAATAACTGTTGGTCTAATATTAATTTGTGGATTACTGGGCTGGTTATTTAAATATTTAATAAAAAAGTTATAAATTCAACTTGAATTGTCTCAGTACTAACATTCATGAAGTGTAGCTTAAACTACATATAGCTTTTTATGATAATCAACCCAGAACAAGTACCAGCAAGAAAAGGCACAAGTTATCCAGAAGCATTTAAGCATTTAGTCTCGGGAAGAACTAAAAAGCGTCTTGGTGATGCGGCGGGCTTAAAAAACTTTGGCGTGAATTTAGTTACCCTAGAACCGGACAGTTGGTCTTCAATTCGCCATTGGCATTTACGGCAAGATGAGTTTATATATGTCATTGAAGGTCCAATAACTCTAGTAACAGATGCAGGCGAGGAGATTTTACAAGCTGGTGAGATCGCAGGGTTCCCTGCGGGAGAGGCCAATGGGCATCATTTAATTAATAACTCCGACGCGATCGTAACTTATTTAGAAATCGGCGATCGCACTGCGGGAGATCAAGTAACCTATCCCGATGCTAATTTATCGGCAAAAATGACAGAACAAGGCTGGCAATTTGGAACCAAGTAATAAGTAATAAGTCATAAGTAATAGGTAATTAAGTAAATAAGTAATAAATGAAAATATCTAGTTTATTTCTAAAATCTCTCTTCACATGTTCTCTCAGCCTATTTGTCTGGGAAAGCGCGATCGCGCCGACTCATGGACAAACAGAACCCGAAAGCCAAGTTGAATGTGAACTATTAGTAGTTGGTGGAGGATTAGCAGGAGCCGCAGCTAGTTACGAAGCACTGCTACGAGGGAAAACTGTTTGCTTAACTGAGATTACCGATTGGGTAGGCGGTCAAATATCTTCCCAGGGGACTTCTGCTCTGGATGAGAGAACAACTCAGCGATCGCGTTTGTTTTTCCCTCAGGGTTACTTGGAATTTCGCGATCGCATTGAAGATTTTTATGGTGAACTAAATCCTGGAGATTGTTGGGTCAGCTACTCTTGTTTTCTGCCGAAAGATGCCCATGAGATTTTAGCCGAACAGCTACAGGATGCGGCCAAAGAAGGGAAAGGAACCTTGCATTGGTTTCCCTCGACAGTGATTAAAGAATTGGCAACCGCCAAGGTTGGAGAAGAAACCCATATTACCAGCGCGATCGCGATTCAGCATACCCCACAAGAAAACGCGCCCCCGCTAAACACAGAACCACTTTCCCAAACTATTGAGGATGCCTATCGCTACGAAGACTCTGAGCATTTGCAGAAAAAGATTATTCGCTTTGTCCCCCCTAACAACTCTGATGATTGGTATGTCATTGAAGCCACCGAAACAGGAGAAATTATTGCTTTAGCCGATGTTCCTTATCGTTTGGGCATCGATCCTCGATCGCATTTAGAACCCTCTTCTTCTAGTGCTGAAGGTGATCCCTATTGCACTCAAGGATTTACCTATACCTTTGCCATGGAAGCAACGGAAGAACCGCAACAGCATCCAGAGCCAGAATTCTACTCGCAACATGCACCCTATTACAGCTATGAGCTAGAAAGACTAGCCGATTTCAACTTAGTTTTTACCTATCGCCGTATTTGGAGTCCTGAAGCTGGGGAAGAAGAAACATTCCGTGGCGTTAACTTCACTGCACCAACCCCTGGCGATATCTCGATGCAAAATTGGACTTGGGGTAATGATTATCGTCCTGGAACAGCTCAAGATAATTTAGTTTATACTCGCCAACAACTACAGGCAACAGGACAACTCGATCCTGGAGGTTGGCTAGGTGGTTTGCGCACCGAAGCCTTACAGAAAGGAGAAGACCATGCCTTGGGTTACTTTCATTGGTTAGTTGCTGGAGATACCGACTCCCAACTAGGAGAAGGTTTCAAAAAACCCGATCCCAATCATCGTTTGTTAACGGGGATTGACTCTCCTATGGGAACAGTTCATGGCTTGTCCAAATATCCTTATATGCGCGAAGGCCGCCGGATTATTGGCAGGCCATCTCCTGGTTATCGTGATGGTTTTACCGTTGCCGAAATTGATATTTCCCGCCATGATTACCAAGATGAATATTACAAAGAAACTCTGTCTGAAAACAGTTATCGTCAATTGTGGCAGAATCTCAAAGGTTTGGAATTAATTACCAATAAAAATGCTGATCTCGAACAGGTTCAGCGCCGTAGCCGCTCGACAATCTATCCTGACTCGGTAGGAATTGGTCATTACGCGATCGATTTTCATCCTTGCATGAATGAATATCCCGCAGAAAAAGCAGGTAACACCGAAAGAGAGGGGGAACGAAGAGGTGCGGGGCAAGCTTATCCTTTCCAAATTCCCCTAAGAGCGATGATTCCCCAGAAAATTGATAATCTTCTGGTCACAGGAAAAACTATTGCCACTAGTCATATTGCTGCTGCTGCCTATCGGGTTCATTCCTTTGAATGGTCTTCTGGTGCTGCTGCTGGAATTACTGCTGCTTTTGCGCTAGAGAATGATATCTTCCCTTATCAATTAACTGATGAATCTTTCATTAAGGAAACACAATTGCGATCGCTACAAAAAATATTAAATGAGTCTGGAAATCCTACTGCTTTTCCTGACACGTCTATCTTTAATGAATCCTGGGAAGATTGGAAGTAAAGAAGAGATGAGGGATAAAGGATGAGGGATGAGGGATAAGGGATGAGGGATGAGGGATGTTCTAAAGGATATCGCTTCCCAATACTTCTCGTTTAAAGATTGACTTTAAAAACCTAACGATTTGGGATTTGGGGTTTTAGGGGTTTGGGGAATAATAATAGCTAGATTTCCCTAATTCCCTACATCCCTATTTCCCTAAGCGAGAAGTATTG
>NZ_ALVZ01000039.1 GCF_000332055.1 Xenococcus sp. PCC 7305
GACCACTGGAGACAAAAATCATCTACGTCGCAAAAAATTGCTGTGATATCTAATCTTGATGTCATCATAAAATTAGCTGAGATTCTCTAATTCTGCTTATTATGAGTATACAATGTCAGCCTTTCTTTTCTCTCAAATTTTCGTCGAACTCACGTTAATATAAGTCAAATCATTACTTTACAAGAGAATAAATTTCTAATTAAACCTCTTTAGCTTCCTCTTCAGGTTTATTTTTGTGCTTTTTGTGAATTGCTAAAAACCCTGTTCCTATAGCTAAACCAGCTGCGCTTCCAATTACTGTTCCGAAAATAGGAATGACACTGCCAACCGCAGAGCCAACGGCAAATCCAGCTGTCATAGTACTTGCTAAAGCTCCAGCAGTAGCTCCAACTGCTGCACCTGATGTAGCGCCATAAGCTGCATTAATTAACTTTTGATCTATATCATTTGTGTTTTCTTTATTATCGTCACTCATTACAATAAACCAAGTACTTTACGTGATGATGCTACTAATATTGTAGTCGAAATCGCAGCAAAGATAGATGTCCATGCCAGTCTATGACCTGTGCTTAATTCATTATCATCTATTTGTCTAACAGTAGCAGCCACACCATAGGCAAAAGTTGCAAGAATCATACAGAAAATAATTCCACCTATTAATATTCCGATAAATTGACTACTTTCTGGCGCTTTTGTTGTAATGTCGCGAATCGCAGCGGCGGACATCGTAGTGCAATAAAAGCATAGTTGTCCATTGCTTAAAATTGAGAGCCAATCTCTGTCCATTCCAATAATCCATGCTCCCAACCAAACTAAGGGGATAGGCATAAGAGGAATAAGACTATTATAAAAAAGCCACTGCAATAAATCTAAATATTCAGACATTAAGGTTTAATCTATCTATTTCACCCATAAGCATACTGAAAGAAATTCAAAATGTTATTTAGAGACAAGATACTACTTGCCTCTAACAAATCTAGATTACTTATAAGCGTCCATTCCTTCACAAGAACAAACTAAATTGCGATCGCCGTAGGCATTATCAATCCGACCAACTGCGGGCCAGAACTTATGAACCTTAGTCCAATCAGCAGGGTAAGCCGCGTCTTCCCTGGTATAAGGATGATCCCATTCGCCACAGATTAAAGACTCAGCAGTATGGGGGGCATTTTTCAGTGGATTATTGTCCGCATCCATTTCGCCTTTTGCGATCGCATCTGCCTCTTGATAAATCGCAATCATCGCATCACAAAAACGATCCAACTCATCCAAAGATTCACTCTCTGTCGGTTCGATCATTACTGTGCCAATCACCGGCCAAGAAACTGTCGGAGCATGGAACCCAAAATCCATCAGACGTTTGGCTACATCTTCAACCTCTACGCGGGCGCGTTTTTTAATAGGACGTAGATCGATAATGCATTCATGGGCAACCAACCCGGATTCTCCGGTAAACAAGACTGGGTAATAGGGCTCAAGCCGTTTTGCCATATAGTTCGCATTTAGGATGGCAACTTTGGTCGCGTCGGTTAAACCTTTAGCTCCCATCATGGCAATATACATCCAAGAAATTGTCAGAATACTAGCACTTCCCCAAGGGGCAGCCGAAATCAAACCAATAGTTTTACCCTGGTCAGCATTAAGAGGAGTAGCGGGAAGATAGGGAATTAAATGAGCCCCAACCCCAATTGGCCCCATGCCTGGACCACCACCACCATGGGGAATACAGAAAGTCTTGTGCAAATTAAGGTGACAAACATCTGCCCCAAAATCTCCAGGACGACATAACCCAACTTGAGCATTCATATTTGCACCATCGAGATAAACTTGTCCGCCATGTTCATGAACAATGGAACAAATTTCTTTGATGCCTGACTCAAATACCCCATGAGTTGAGGGATAAGTAACCATTAAGGCCGCTAAATTAGCCTGATGCTTTTCTGCTAAGGCCTGTAAATTTTCTAAATCGATATCACCATCAACCCCACATTTAACCGCAACCACTTTCATGCCACACATCACTGCACTCGCAGGATTAGTTCCATGGGCAGACTCGGGAATGAGACAGATATTACGATGGGATTCTCCGCGATCGCGATGATATTGGCGAATTACTTGTAAACCGGCGTATTCTCCTTGGGAACCAGCATTTGGTTGCAAGGAAATACCAGCAAAACCTGTAATTTCTGCTAGCCAGGCTTCTAAAGTAGTAAATAACTCCTGATATCCCCTAGTTTGAGAAATAGGTGCAAAGGGGTGAATATTCCCAAACTCGGCCCAGGTAACAGGTATCATCTCCGCTGTAGAGTTGAGCTTCATCGTACAAGAGCCCAAAGGAATCATCGAACTATTAAGGGATAGATCCTTACTTTCCAATTGATGTAGATAACGCAATAATTCAGTTTCTGAATGATGTTTGTTGAATACAGGATCGCTTAAATATTGACTAGTACGTTGCAAGGAGCTCGGCAAATTTATCAGCTCATTACTAACGACATCTTGTAACTTGAACGGTAATTCATTTTTACCTGCAAAAACACGCCAAATATCAACCAAATCATCTTCACTAGTGGTTTCATCAAGTGAGATACCCACAGCATTCTCATCAATCAAACGCAAATTAATTCTTTGATTTGCCGCCAGTTTTACTAAATCCTGGGCATTACTCGCTTCCACTTTCAGAGTGTCAAAGAAAGACGGATTGGCAATTTTGTATCCTAATTTAATCAATCCCGCAGCCAAGGCAGCAGTTAGTTTATGTACTCGTGTCGCAATTTGCTTAATCCCCTCCGAGCCATGATAAACCCCATACATCGAAGCAATTACTGCCAGCAACACCTGCGCTGTACAAATATTACTTGTCGCCTTTTCCCGACGAATATGTTGTTCTCTAGTCTGCAAGGCCAATCTTAGAGCAGGCTTGCCATTAGAATCTTTAGAAACTCCGACAATACGTCCCGGCACTTGCCGTTTGTATTTATCTTTGGTAGCAAAATAGGCAGCATGAGGGCCGCCAAAACCTAACGGAACACCAAAACGCTGGGTGCTGCCAACAGCAATATCTGCACCGAATTCCCCTGGAGGAGTCAACAACGCTAGGGCTAAAATATCTGCGGCAACGGTTACTAATGCTTTGGTTTCATGAACCTTAGTGACAAACTCCCGATAGTCATAGATTGTGCCTTCTGTAGTGGGATATTGGAGCAAGGCACCAAAAATGGGTATCGAGAAATCAAAATCACGAAAATCTTCGATAATCAACTCAATGCCCAAAGGATTCGCCCGAGTTTTCAGCACTTCAATGGTTTGAGGATGGCAAGCGCGATCGACAAAGAAAGCTTCGGCTTTATTCCTGCACACACCATAGCTCATGCTCATGGCTTCGGCGGCGGCTGTCCCTTCATCCAACAAGGAAGAGTTGGCAATTTCTAAGCCTGTCAGCTCAATGACCATGGTTTGGAAGTTTAATAAAGCTTCGAGTCGTCCCTGGGCAATTTCGGCTTGATAGGGAGTGTAAGCAGTATACCAACCAGGATTTTCCAAAATATTGCGCAGGATCACCGGGGGCGTTAGGCAATTAGAATAGCCCATGCCAATAAAAGAACGATATACTTGGTTTTTAGATGCGATCGCTTTTAACTTAGCTAATGCTGCCGATTCACTTAAAGCAGTCGGTAGTTGGAGATCATTTTTGAGGCGGATTGTCCCAGGTACGGTTTTATCGATTAAATCATCCAAATCAGCTAATCCCAAACTCTTCAGCATTTGAGCTATTTCCGCTTCATTGGGCCCAATATGTCGATTTTGAAAGGAATCTGTCTTCAATAATTCCTTTGTTTCCAAATTAGTTACCTTTTCATTGCTAGAAGTGCGATCGCGGTTCAAGTCTAAATTAACCATCAGTATATTGCTATTGCTGTGTGCGAAAAAATAGTGACAAGCTGGAAAATTCCATTTTGAAGCCACTATTCAGGAATGGATTATCATTTAACAAACCTTAGCAAATTTTCATAATATTGTTAATTGATATCAACTTTATTTTGCAATTAAGACACGGTACATGATAAACAAGGCTAGACTAATATATCCAATTACTGCCATCCAATCTAGCCATTCACTCAGTACCATGTTGCGCTCCTCAAATTCTGTTTTTCCTTTAGATTATAAGAGCTTCACGATGCTTTAATGAGAAACAGGTTACCAAAAAAATGAGAAAGACCAAAATTTCCCAATCTCTAATCTCTAATCACTAATCTCGAAACTTAAAAATTAAAGATGAGTTCAAAAGATCAAGTCCATCCTCGCGCCCAAAAAGATCGTCTGGTAATCGATAAATTATTACAAGGAGAACCCAACGACTATAATTTACTCGAATTAGCTCGTATGACAATTCGCTATCGAGATTTTCCCGGTGCGAGAGAGATTCAAACGGATCTAGAGACGGTTATGAATAAATGGCAACTGACAGAAGAACAGTTATACCAAAAAACTCGTGCAATTTATGCTGTGAATAATCCCTACAGCGATCGCTTTAAATCCAACCAAAAGCAGGACTGGACTTGATTTAGTTATTTACTCAATCGTTCACAATCGGTTGATTTTTGTTGGCGCTGAGAATTAAGTGAATTTATGGCTTGACTTTTTACCGAACGTTCGGTAAATTAAATATAACGAGCAAAGATTTAAAGTAAAAAACCTAGAGGACAGAATAATGATGAAACTTTACGGACATGAACTTTCAGGGAATGCGTATAAAATCCGACTATTACTATCTCTACTCGGAATTGAATATCAATTTGTTCGAGTTGATTTGATGAAAGGAGAACATAAATCACCTGAATACCTAAAACTCAATGCTTTTGGGCAAGTGCCACTCCTAATCGATGGCGCAACAATTCTTCCTGATTCCCAGGCGATTTTGGTTTATCTCGCGGGAAAATATGGCAATGAACAATGGCTACCGACAAAACCAGAAGAATTAAGTCGAGTTGTCCGTTGGCTCTCCACTACCGCAGGAGAAATCCGTCAAGGAGTAGAATCAGCAAGACTATTTCATCTATTCAAAGTAAAAACCATCAATATTGAGGTTACCAATCAAAAATCAGCTTTTATTCTTGATCAAATAAATCTTCATCTAGCAGATAAAAAATGGTTAGAGTTAGGACGTCCGACCATTGCAGACATCGCAGCATTTCCTTATATTGCCCTTGCCCCCGATGGTAAAATCCCCCTAGATGGATATCCCCATATTTTGGCCTGGATTGAGCGTATTAAGCAATTACCTGGATTTGTTGGGATGGCTGGGATTAAAGCTCCTGCCAGTGTTACGGGCTAAGAGAAACACAGCAAAGTGACTAACAGAAAAAACAGTCACTTGCTCGGCAGCATAACTAAATAACCTCAATTCAATGGAGCGCAATATCTATGGCAAATCCAGGCTGGTCTCGCATCGAATCACCTTTTCACGCTGGAGAATTAGCAATACAGGCTCGGCTAGGAATCCAAGAGCGTATGGATAAGCAAGGCAGGCGAATGATCCGAGAATATTTAACAGAACAACATCAGCAGTTTTTTGCCCAATTATCCTATGTGATTGTGGGCACTGTAGATCAGTATGGCTCGCCTTGGGCTTCAATTCTCACAGGAGAACCAGGCTTTCTCTCAACTCCTAGCGATCGCATTTTACGAGTAACAGCTCAAGCTCTTGAGGGAGATCCTTTAGCGTATAACCTCAAAGAAGGTATAGACATTGGATTTCTCGGCATTGAACTCCATACTCGACGTCGTAATCGATTAAATGGAACTGTCTCCACAATTGATTCTGATGGCTTTACCGTCCAAGTCAGTCAAAGTTTTGGTAATTGTCCGAAATATATTCAAAATCGCATGTTTGAATTTGTTGAATCTCAGGGAAATATATCCCAACAGATTCATGAAATCACAAAGTTTGAAGCATGGGAACAAAACCTGATTGCTAATGCCGATACTTTTTTTATTACAACAGCCTATCAAGATGAATCTGCGGGGATAGCCAAAGGAGTAGACGTGTCTCATCGCGGAGGAAAACCAGGTTTTATAAGAATTGATGATGAGCAAACTCTTACTATTCCTGACTTTTCGGGAAATTGTCACTTCAATACGATTGGGAATCTAGAATTAAATCCTCAGATGGGATTGCTATTTGTCGATTTTTCTGGCGGCAATATCCTTTATCTGACAGGAACAGCAGAAGTGATTTGGGAAGGGTCGGAAATCAAGACCTACACAGGGGCAGAGCAGTTGATCCGCTTTCATTTGACAAAAGGATATCGATGTAAAGCTAGTCTTCCCTTGCGTTGGT
The DNA here is from genome assembly GCF_000332055.1 of Xenococcus sp. PCC 7305. Lineage (GTDB taxonomy): Bacteria > Cyanobacteriota > Cyanobacteriia > Cyanobacteriales > Xenococcaceae > Xenococcus. The sequence goes on from NZ_ALVZ01000039.1 coordinate 6,341, forward strand.
CAAATCCAGATTTTTCACCTTTATTGGAGCGTACGGGGTCATGGTAACTAATGTAGTTTGGAATTCAACAGACAACTTTCGGCTTAGAGACTAATATGCCCTCACTATTCTTCAAAAGTCCAATTCCCAAAAAAATATTTTCTTCTTGATACATTCCTAAATAAATATCTTGAGCTGAAGTTTCAAAATTAGAATTCTCACAGTTTTCCTCAGCCAAAGGGATTGTCTGACCATAACACCACCGCTTGGCATTATCAGGGTTTAAAGTAACAGATTTTAAATGAGATAATAGTGAGTCTGGCTCAATTAGAGTGAAAGAATTCTGCTGTATTTGTTGATCAATACGATCAAAATCAATACTATTTTCAAGTCGCATCCCACAACTTTCAATACGAATTAAATTAGCGAGAGTTCCTCCCACTCCTAACATAGTGCCTAAATCTCTTGCGATCGCTCTAATATAAGTTCCCGGACTGCAAGATATTTCCACTTCAACTTCAGGATATTCTCCTGGAAGAAAATTCAGGATTTTAATCTGATAAATAGTAACAATTCTTGGCGGAACTTCAACAGATTCACCTTTTCTTGCCAACTCATAAAGTTTTTTCCCACCTTTTTTGATCGCACTATACATGGGAGGAATTTGTTCGATTTGACCTTGGAAATTATCCAAATACGGAACTATTTTCTCTTGACGAATATGGAGGGCAGACTTTGTGTTAATTATTTCTCCTTCTAAATCATCTGTTGAAGTGCTCATTCCCAAACGAATCACCGCTCGATAAACCTTGGTTTCGGGCAAAAACTGCAACAATCGAGTTGCCTTGCCCACCGCGATCGGCAAAACACCTGTAGCCAAAGGATCTAAAGTTCCTCCATGCCCTACTTTTTTCATATCTATTAGTCTTCTGATTTTTGAGACACAATCGTGAGAGGTAAATCCCGTAGGTTTATATAAATTGATAAAACCGAACATTATAAGATAAGTTTCAACTTCAAGTGCAAAAGCAAAAAGCCCTCTTTGATAAAAAGAGAGCTTCTTGTTGTTTTTTTGATGGAATGATAAACCTGGCACTGAGCTATTTTTCCGGGGGGCTACCCCCCAAGTATCTTCGCCGCTGCAACGTTTCACTTTCGAGTTCGGGATGGAGTCGAAGTGGGGCCATTGCGCTACTAGCACCAGGAAAGCTTTTTGGGCTCCTATTGACCTTGAACCCTCAAGACTGCATAAATACTCGATACT
>NZ_ALVZ01000040.1 GCF_000332055.1 Xenococcus sp. PCC 7305
CAGTTGTGAGCTAACTAGTGGACGTGGGTGCAAATAAATTATCCACCAACCAAGAGCAAAAAGCCCATAGGTCATTACTTATTACTCATTACCCATTACTCATTACCCATTACTCATTACCCATTACTCATTACCCATTACTCATTACCCATTACCCATTACCCATTACCCATTACTCATTACTCATTACTCATTACTTCCGCGCAGCGACACTAGTATCTAATGACTCTAACCGAACCACCATTGCTAGGAGAGTCTCGATAGATGCGTGGGCGAGGAATAGGATTGACTCGTTGACCTGAATGATATCTGCGGTTCCTGCTGCCTACGCGACGATTTCTGAGGTCACAATCATAACGACTACTACGGCGACGACGAGAACCGCGATTATAATATTTATCTTCATAGCGACCTCGACGGCCATAATCTATGTTCCTACTATTTCTATAATCAATTTCATAATTGTTATAGTTGCGATTCCCATGCCTTAAAGGCGAGATGATAACCACTCCAGAACGACTATAATGGTGGGAGTTTCGAGGAGATGCGATCGCACTCAAGTCAAGACCCACAGCCAAACCGATACCTAGAGCTAGAGGCAAAATGGTTTGAGACAGCTTATTCATAATCTGACCAAATATTTTTTGTATCCTAATCATCTCAGACTTGTTTTCCCAGAAAAAGTTTCAATTTATAAAAACCTCGGCTAAGATCAAACTGATTTCACTTGAGATAAGGCAGGTGAGCAAAATCATTTGTGTAAATTTGAGATTAACTATCTTCTTTTCCCCAACTCCCAAATTCCCTAATACCCCAAACCCCAAAATATACAATTAATTTTGCCTAAGTACTTATCCCCACGGCTCTAGAACTTTAGAATATAAATCACAAATGACTACCACAGGTTCTTATTCGAGAACTAAATACCCAGATAAAGCAAGCTTGTTCACTCATCAGTGGCAATCTTTTTTTCTTATGCTAGGTATTAGTCTGCTGCTGTTCGGTGGTATTGGTTGGCGTTTAGTTTATCTTCAACTAGAACAAGGTGAGCGCAACAGCCTGAAAGCGGATGAAAATAGAACTCGCACTGTCCCCAAACCTCCCGTTCGGGGAAATATTCTAGATCGTCGCGGCAAAATTCTTGCCACAACTCGTTTGTCCCATTCTGCCTATCTCTGGCCGAAAGCTCAAAAACAGGAAAATTGGCAACAAAATAGAGATGTCTTGGCCAAAATATTGGGTATTCCTCCCCAAGATCTCCAAAAGCGGGTGGAAGTTGCCGGATTTAACTATCCTAGTCTGATTCCCATTGCTAGTAATTTAACTCCAGCCCAAATTACCGCAATCCAAGAATACAGGGAACTTATTGAATGGGTAGAAGTAGATATTGGAAAAATACGTCATTATCCTCAAGGCGAGTTAGCATCTCATATTCTGGGTTATACAGGAGAGCTGGACGCTGTCGAGCTAGAGCGGCGGAAAAGTGAGGGTTATCGCCTCGGGGATGTCACAGGCAAAATGGGCGTAGAATCTTCCTATGAACATCTTTTGCGGGGAGAATGGGGTGGCTTAAAGCTAGAAGTAGATGGCGCAGGGCGGATTATTAGTGTTTTAGGCGAAGATCCTCCCGGAGCAGGCCAGGATATTACGATAACTATTGACGTAGAAGTTCAAAAAGCAGCAGAAAAAGCCTTGGGAACGCAAAAAGGTGCGATCGTAGCCCTCAATCCCCATGATGGTTCAGTATTGGCGATGGCGAGTTATCCGAGGTTCGATCCTAATATTTTTTCGTCGCGGGTAACTCCTGAAACCTGGCGCGAGCTGAAGAAAAAAGGCAATCCTTTTTTGAATATGGCTTTACGGGGTTTTCCCCCTGCTTCTACTTTCAAAGTTGTCACAGATACAGCGGGAATGGAGTCGGGAAAATATCCTCCCAATACTATTTTAGGGACTTTCCCTGCTCTGAATGTCGGAGGTACTCTTTTTCGGGAATGGAATCGGCGTGGTTTTGGCCCGATGGGTTATGTTGGAGCCCTAGCTTGGAGCAGTAATACTTTTCATGGTCAAATCGGCAGGGGAGTTGGTGGCAAGGAACTGATTAAATGGGCGCGCAACTATGGTTATGGCTCGAAAACAGGCATTGAGCTGCAAGGTGAGACTGCGGGTTTAATTGCCGATGATGCTTGGAAACGACGCAATTTTAATAACTGGGGTTGGACTACAGGAGATACGGTTAATATGTCCATTGGTCAAGGTTTTACAACCGCTACTCCTTTACAAGTTGCGGTTATGTTTGCTGCGATCGCAAATAATGGTTATCGAATTCAACCCCATCTCTTACAAAACAAAGAAGTCGAGAAAGTCAACTTAAATTTAAAACCTAGTACGGTGAGTACTCTGAAAAAGGGTCTCAGAGCAGTTGTCAATGGGGGCACAGGAGGCAGACTAAATGTCCCGACCTTGCCTCCCTCCGCAGGAAAAAGTGGCACGGCAGAAGCTCCTCCAGGGGAAGTCCACACTTGGTTTGGAGCTTTTGCTCCTTTTGATAAACCAGAAATTGTGATTGTTGCTTTTGCCGAACATTCTGGTGGTGGTGGTGGTTCAGTTGCTGCGCCTATGGTCAAAGAAGTGATGGAAACTTATTTCAACTCGACCGTCAAGAATAAAAAATAAAATTGATGACTAAATACAATCTTTAAAACTCTCTTTGAAAATAAAGTCGAATTATTAATAATATTGTTGAATTTACCTAAACAATTGTTGAGTAAGTAATTTCTCTGTTGGGTGTATTTATAAACTAGTAATAGTAGGTCTATGATTTGAATCCAAATTTCATAGATTGATAAATATAATATTCCAGTTATTGCTCTAACACTTTAGAAAGTGAAGATTAAAATGAACATTCAAGGTCTGGGGTTAAGCTCATTATTGGCTACTGCCGCAGTTGTCTTGGGAGCGACTTTCGTCTCTGGTCAATCGTCAGAGGCAACATTTTTCTGTCAAGCACAAGAAAACATCCCTACTACTATAGCTAAGACCAAAAATGGCCAATTGCAACCTATTTTTCATTGGAAAAATGAAGCTCTCCCTGAGGGCACCAATCCTGAACAACTTTGTGATACAACATCACAACAGCTAGAAAATTATTTAGCTTCCGAGGGGGATTTATCCTCTGTTAGTTTCAAAAGTACCAAACTAGACCAAATTCCTGTTATTTGTGTGACAGCGGAAGATAATGATTGTAACTTGGTTTTACTCACCCTTCCTCCAGCAAGAGAACCAGTAGAGGCAGCTGGTCTTGTTTTAGATTCTATTCTTGAATCTCAACTGCAAGACAAGAGATTTGTTTCCAACGAACGAGGTGTACAGTCGATTTACTATAGAATTAACCTTTGGCAATTACTAGGATTTTAAAAGTCTTTGAAAGCAATAATTACTATTGAGCGTAAGTAATAAGTAATAAGTCCCATCTTCGTGTGATCGAAATAATAAGTATTGATCTATCGGCCTTTTGCTCTTTGTTGATAGATGACTTATTTGCGCCTACGTCTATTAGGAAATAATCAATTAACATTAGTTCGTTATTATGACTGTTTTTTCTCGTGTCAGTTTTTGGAGGGGGCTTTTTTTGTGGATTTTGCTCGTCTTTGTTACCTGTGTTGCGACTATTCAATCGCATCAAGGTTTAGGGGCCCAGGTTATTGTTCAGGGGGAACAGAATGAAAAAGTGGCAGGACTTAAAACTACCTTCTTTCTGGGTGTTAGTATTTGGGAATGGGTGAGGGTCTCCTTCAACGCTACAGTTATCGGTCTACTCAGCGTTTTTCTAAGGCAATTTCTGAAGAGTCAGGATGATAAAAAGAAGAAGAAAGAAGCCGAAATCGCCAAAAAAGCTCTGGCTCAAGAGAAAGAAATTCGGGAAGAACGTCTTCGCTATGACAAGCTCAAAGATTATTTAGATAAAATGACAGAAGTTCTGTTAAGAGATAATACTCTTGATGACGACTCAGATCAATTATTGAAAGCAGTAGTCCGAGCAAGAACAATCGTCGTATTACAAGAATTGGACAGTAAAAGAAGAGGCGCTGTGATTAGATTTTTGGAAGATTGTAATATTATTAAGTTTCTCGATTTGTCAAAAGCTAATCTTCGAGGAGCTAACCTTAAATTAGTTAGTTTAAAACATTCTTACTTTAGAAAAGCAGATTTTCAAGGAGCTAACTTAGAAGATACTGATTTCAGTGATGCTAATCTGGAATATGCAGATTTAACTGGTGCAAATTTATCGAGAGCAGATTTATCAGGAGCCAACCTAAAAAATACGATAGGTCTTACTTCAACTCAACTTAAAACGGCAAATAATTGGCAAAAGGCATTATATAATCAGGAATTAATTTAGACAAACTATGGGTTGCTTTACCTTATTTTTATAAAAAAATATACCAAAAGCATTGTAATTGAGGGGATAGATACTCTTAATAAGAGCTGAAGTATTGATTTTTGCTGTATAGATTGAGGATCAAATACTTTAGAGCTGCTCTTTGTAGTTTTTTTTGTTAATAATTGCTTGCTCATTTTTATACTAGGAAAAACAACCATATTTTCCAGCAAAATATTATATTCACAAATAGTAGTGAAGCCATTACGAGCGTAAAAGTTTTTCCCAGTTAGAGAAGAATAGACCAAAAGTTTTTTGGTTCTTTTTTTCATAGCTACTTGTTCTACATGAAGTAATAATGTTGTACCAACTTTTTTCCGAATATGTAGAGGATGAACAAACATGGCGGTAATAACATGACTATATTTTTGTAAGGCAGCAAAGCCTACTATAGTCTGGTCTATTTCCGCAATAAAAATCTTTTCATCCCAATATCTAGGACAGCTTTTGCTTTTGAGGAAGGCTTGCAATTGCTCTTTGTTATAATCTTGAGCGCATAGGGTTTCGATAGAAAGAAGTTGTAGTTGCACGATCGCATCGGAGTCTGCTGGCCGAGCTGAACGAATTGATATTTTATGATTGTTTTCTTGTTCCATCGAAGAGTTAGGACAATCTCTGATATGGGAAAAGCATTTATCTACTTTACCTTCTTGTCGTATCGTTATGCTTAATTTTGCTTGATTGAATCCAGAATGATTTGTCTACTCACTTATTGCCATATGAGACCTCTACCAGAGAATGCGATTAGGCGAAGCCTGGCACTGCGCGATCGCATTTGCTAATGCAAATTTTGAACGGGTAAGAGATTATATTGTAGGTAAAACAGCTCAATAAATCCAATGAACAAGAAAACCTGGCCTTGCGAGATCAATCCGACATTTCGCACCTTGGATATTGTATTTTATAAATTGTTGTAAAAGTTTATAATTGTCTTTATTTTAGTGTTTCGTCATTTTGACAGCGATCGCGAGCGAGGATAGAAATCATTACGAGTATATTACTATTTGAAAATGGAGCAATTTATTATCCAGATAAAGAAACATGTAATATAGTTTGCTTTGCCATGAGTCATGCTATATAAGGGTTTAAAAAATATTAATAATTCAAATTGACCTGCGAAATGTCGGTTAAAAACGTGAAGAAAAGTAATTTGTCTTAATTGAAGATAAACAAATCTTATTGGATTGTGGCAATAAAGAGGGATAATTATCAATAACTGAGATAATTCTCAATAAGAATTGAAGCGTAAGTTGTCAATCGCCCGGAGACTTATATTTTAGTGGTTTCAATTACCTGGAAGCGGAGTTATCGGCAATTCAATTGAACGAAATATAAGCTGAATTAATCTGAAGAAATATAAGTAAATTTACTATTTAGGACTCAATTCAGATCATGTTAAAAATAAGCAGCATAGGGTATTCAGAAAGATTCTATATATCATCCCAATAAAGAATTCTCAATATTATTCTAAATAAGGTTAATAGATAGAAAAATTCTTGATATCACTACTCATCGTTTTAATATTAACAAAGTTTCCGTCTAATCAATAGTTAGGCGAAATTAGAGAAATACCTATGGAAGAATGTATTAAAAGATTTTTGGAAGAACATAAGAGCATAAATATTGAAAAGAATTATCAATTAATCAAACACCTTGAAAAAGACGGTGAATGGAAAGAGGAAGAGTACACCATATATATCCTTGAAAACATAGAAGGATTATCTGATTTCCAGCTTGTTCTGCGAGATGAAGAAGATTTTGCATCACTAACCCGAATCTTGAAAAGTCAACCAACCTTATTCGATGACTTTCTTGCCGTAAGCTGCAATAACCATATAGAAGTCCATTTAAACAACATTGGTCGTTTTGCTAGCTTCAGACTTGGAAAGAGGAAAGAACCAATCATAATAAATATTAATTATAATCATAATAAATTAGATGTATCGATAAAGCATGTTGAAACTAAAGAAACTACAATAGGCTTCCTTGCATCCTTGATGAAAGGGATTCGTCTAACGAAACGTTCAAGTACAGTGTTAATCATTGAGGGGCTAGATAGACCATCAAGTGAGGGCGTTGAGAGTGATGTTAGAAATATAATTAATTCAGTGTTATTTGATATCGAGTGCTCATACGGGTTGACTTTTGAAACAGCAAATATTGAAAGCTATAAGCGTCTTAGATTTCGCCGGAGGTCGGACTACGAACCTCTTCCAGAAGAGCCTATTCAACTATTATATAAAAGGTATATTCCTGAGCTCATTGAATATTTTCATATAGCTCAAAAAGTAGATTATCTACCTTTTAAATACATTTGCTACTTCCATATTGTTGAATATTTTATGGATAAAGCAGCATATAACCTAGTATCACGCAAAATAAAGAACCTTTTATCGAACCCAGACTTTCATATAAAAAGTAATGAATATATTTTACAAGCAATAAACATATTCAAAAAAGAGAACGAAAAGTACACAACGGATAAAATAAAGGTTGGTCGAGTTCTAAGAGAATATGTAGATATGAAGTCGATATTAGAGCATATCAAGAGTCTTAGTCTAAAAGAACATTTTGATAATGAGCATGAATTGCAGTGCGCTAAGACACTAAATATATGTGCAATAAATTTTACGAACGAAAATAACTTCTATGACACTTTAACGAAAAGGATATATGCATTAAGATGTTCGATAGTTCACTCAAATCCTGATTTTGATGAGTCTAAAGCTGTGCCTTTTACTCCAACACCGGAGAACATGAACTTTCTACGTTACGAAATTGAAATGTTAAAAGAAATTTCGCGTAAAATTATAGTAAACAGCATCGCCTAACAAGCATCAGTCATGAATAGCACTCCAACAGATTTCAAAAATGTGTCGGAGAAGCTTAACAACTACATCCGCATAAATTTCAAGCCAGAAGAGTTTTACTAACACATAAATATGACTAATAATATAGCGTCGATCTGGAGTTAAAACCCTGACTGCCTGACACATCTAGGCAAATCTTATGTTTCTCGTGAAAATTAAATTTTGCTAGTACAATATTTCAACGCTTACAAGCGATCACCTCGTCAAAAAATAGTCCTTTAAGTAAAAAAAATGAAATCTATACGCCAAGAGGGTTTGAGGCACTTGTGTCAGTCAGTCAGGTTAAAACCACATCGGTTTTCAAAGAGTATCAAAAGCAATAGACCTCTTGCATAATTGGTTGCGGGATATGTTATGGAAATTAGTATCCCCTTTGATAATGAAAATATTGGATGAAATATAAAACTGTCCAAAAGCTTAACTCAAAAGACTTCAAGAGATTCACTGG
>NZ_ALVZ01000041.1 GCF_000332055.1 Xenococcus sp. PCC 7305
AAGGGATAAGTTAGAAGTAGTTTTATCCTTCTGCCCTCTCTCTTGGTGAGCGTTCCCTTGCGCCTGACGGCGGCGCGGGGTCTCACCGCTGCCCTCTGCCTTCAAGGGCGAAGCACCGTTAAACAGGATACTATATTAAAATTTCAACTTTAAGATTATGTCTTCAAAAGATACAGACTTTCCCTTTGCCAATAGTTGGTTCCGTGTGGCTACTAGTCAAGAACTATCGACTACAAAGGTTATTCCTCTTCATTATTTCGACAAAGATTTTGTGCTATTTCGCAATGCGCAAGGTCACCCCTGTATTCTCGATGCCCATTGCCCTCATCTAGGAGCACATTTGGGCTATGGGGGAAAAGTTCAAGATGGCATTATTCGTTGTCCCTATCATGGTTGGCTTTGGGATGAGGAAGGTCATTGTGCTGGCATTCCTTATAGCGACAAATCTCCCCAGGTAAAAATTGCTAATTATCCGGTTACAGAAATCAATGGATTAATTATGATGTACTATCATCAGCAAGGTGCATTACCAACTTGGCAGATTCCGCCAATTCCCGAGTGTAATTCGGCAGAATGGACTCCACTACGTCTAGTTCGTCGGTGGACAACTCGCACAGATCTCAAAAATTATCTAGATAACAGCATAGACGTTGCTCATTTACATCAGGTGCATAGTCAAACTTTTAAGGCTGCACAATCCGATTCAGTAGAGATCGAGGGTCCAGTTTTGACCCATAAAATGTCTCAGAAATATAACCTATCCTCCCTATCTTCTGGTGGATTGATCTCAGAGGATGGCAATGTGACTACAACCTACTACGGCGCCGGTTACGACGTTAGTTTTTACTGGACTCAAGGCAAATTTAAGCTCGGTTTATTGCAAATTTTTACAGGGACGCCGATTGATGGCGATCGCCTTGATATTCAGGTATTTTTCAGTGTCAAAAAAGTCTTGCCCGCTCCGCTAAATCAAATTGTGGCTGCTATGATGAGAAAAGATACAGAGACCACTTTCGAGCAAGATATGCCTATTTTGGAGAACAAGATTTATAAATCCCATCCTTTGCTGCTCGAAGAAGATGGCCCCATAGGACAATGTCGTCGCTGGGCAAGTCAGTTTTATGAATAAGAATCAATCAAATAAATGTTCAAATTCTTGACGTAAAGCCTCTAAATTAGCAACTCTGGCAATGATTAAGTTTTCATTATGGGCGTTGTCCAATTCCTGTTTCCATTGCCGAACTGAATCTTCATGACTCAGCCAGAAATTAATCATCGTCGCTACCACTTCATCCCAATTCCATTGTGGTTTTTGGGGAATCATTTTTGTTGACTCAATAAAGGCATCCAAGGTGCAGCAATAGCTTCCGATATAAGCTTTACTTCGTTGCGGATCGTTTTCTAGCTCTTGCTGATAGTTAAAAAACGCTAAAACAGGCTTCACACCAATAATTTCAAAACTATAAGACATGATATGTTTCTCAGCTAAAATTTATGAAAACAAAAAATTGGTAATTGCAATCACTTAATTTAAACTCTACATAGCTACTTATTTATTACTATTCCCTAAAATAGCAAAAATTTATCAGAAATTGCTTATTGAAAAGTTCAGCTAATTAGACAGCCCAAAATTCTCTACACGACTTGGCGAAACTGCGAGTCAAAGGTTTGAGGTTTTGGGTGTTAGATAAATCCCGCAAACCAATATTAGCTAGGAGATAGACCCTTCTCCGCTAGCCATTGAGGATTATACAATTTTGATTGATATCTGCCTCCTCCATCACAAAGAACTGTTACAATAGTATGTCCTGGCCCCATCTGTTTTGCCAAAGCCAAAGCTGCACCAACATTAATACCGACGGAGCCACCCATAAACAGACCATCTTTACGTAATAGCTGATAAACGACTCTGACGCATTCTTGATCATCAATTTGGATTGCATCGTCCAAGGGAACATCCTGCATATTAAGGGTAATGCGACTATTTCCAATACCTTCAGTGATAGATTTGCCTTCAGGTTTTATTTCACCTGTTTTGACATAACTATATAAACCACTACCCATAGGATCAGCAACTATGCATTTAATATCAGGATTTTTTTCCTTAAGATATAGAGAAACCCCGGCATAAGTTCCTCCTGTACCAGTTGCCGCCGTCCAAGCATCTATTTTGCCATTTGTTTGTTGCCAAATTTCGGCTCCTGTCGTTTCATAATGTGCCAGACGATTGGCCAAATTATCAAACTGATTTGCCCAGATAGCATTGTCCATTTCTTCGGCTAAACGTCCTGAAACCTTGACATAGTTCTCAGGGTTTTTATAAGGGACAGCTGGCACCGTACGAACATCTGCACCTAATGTTTTGAGAGTATCTATTTTCTCTTGAGACTGAGTTTCTGGAATTACAATCAGACATTTATAGCCTTTGGCATTGCAAATATGGGCTAGGCCAATGCCTGTATTGCCTGCTGTACCCTCGACTACTGTGCCACCTGGCTTCAGTAGACCCTTTTTTTCTGCATCTTCAATAATAAATAAGGCTGCTCGATCTTTTACAGAACCTCCTGGGTTAAGAAATTCAGCTTTGCCTAAGATTTCACATCCTGTCTCGTCACTAAAACTTTTGAGGCGAATGAGAGGAGTGTTGCCAATTGTCCCTACAAAACCGTTCTTAATATTCATTTCCCATAATAATATCTCTTTACATTCATTAGATTACCGAAAAACGGAGCATGCAAGCCAGAGGATTCGCACATGGGGATGAACGCCAGATTCATGAGCCTGATTCTTTTAGCCTGAATAGAGATGCATAACGATGAAAAGCCTAGATTACAGAACTAAAAGATAATCTTTTAAATTACGAATTAAATATTTATTGCCAGTTAAATATTTCTGAGTTATAAATGACTAAGCATACTATCTACAAAATCTATTCTAGATGCTTAAGTTTCCTTACCTAAAGTCACTCAAGACTTTAAAATTAAAACTTTCAAGGATTTCTCAAGCAACTACTCCTAGAAAGCCCAAATTAGTCAATAAGAATGTTGAAGAAAAATCAACAAAAATCATCAATTTAGCTGGCTATACTATCTTGTTCTTAGTCTTGTTAGACTATATATTCTTATTAGTTCCCGCTAATTTATTTGAGCCCAGTTGGACATATAATATATCGGGGAATTTGGTTGAAAATGTTTGGGCTTTTCTCTTAGGATTTTTATTGATTTTTTATCGTCGAGATCAAGGACTAATTAGACCCAGAGAATTTGCTTTTTTGTCTTTTCTTTCTTGGTTGACCCTTGCGATCGGTATCATTTATTTTTTAATCACTCCTTTGATTGTCGCTAACGCTTTCCGCATTAACCGCAGTCAACAAAATCAGGTGACAATTCGCATCGAGCAACAAGATTCTCAAGTTGAACGATATAGCCAGCAACTAAACGAAGCTAGCCCAGAACAAATAAATAATTTATGGCAAAACTACCAACAACAAGCCCCAAATCAAGAAATTGCTTCTGGACAACAATTCAAAGAAAACTTGTTGAGCGAAGTTAAACAACAACAAAAAATATCTCAAAATAAACTAAGAGATAGATCTAAAAAGCAAAAAATAGATCTGTTCAAGACTACAATTAAATGGTCACTTGGAGCAATGATTTCTAGCATATCTTTTATCTTAATTTGGCGACATACCAAATGGACAAGATTAGGTAATTAGTGACGCTGGGTGGAAGTAATAGGTAATAGGTAATAAGTAATAATTAAGTGGAACAACAAATTAGAATTAGATTTGACGACCATCGTTTTTGGCTATTAAGTATTGCTGGGTTACTAATGGCTTTTAATTGGTATTTTGTAGAGTATAATTTAGTTTGTTTAATTTATTGGTTTGCGGCGCTTTCCGTGACTTGGAAAAGATGTAATGATTATAATTTTGAGAGTGATATTTTTTCGACAATTATTGGTTTGATCTTGATTTTTTGGTTGCTATTTAGAGGATTAATAGCAGATAATCATACCGATGTCATTGCCCGTATGTATCCGTTATTTTCTGTCGCTGCTATTTTATTTTTATCAACTAGAGCAAGTAAAATTTTTCAGTACTGGCATGAGATATTGATTGTTAGCCTAACTGGAATTCCATGGGAACATATTTTTGCTATTTTATCCTTAACGGCAAAAATTTCTGTTCTCGATGCTAAAATTGCTCGACTTTTGCTTTGGTATATCGGATTTGATGTCTATCAACAAGATAATTTAGTTGTTTTACCCACAGGTTCAATCCAAATTGCAGGAGCTTGCTCAAGCTTCAATTTATTAGGGTTAATGTGGCAGTCTTGTCTAGTTATTTATCTATGTATTGCTCTTACAAAAAATCAACAATTCCTACTTTGGCTATGGGCAACTGTTATTGCTTTAGGAGTTAATAGTATTCGTCTTTGTTTAATGGCTCTGTTGATCGCGAATGATCAGCAGGCAGCTTTTGATTATTGGCATGGTAGTTCGGGAGCAGAAATTTTTACGACCATCGCTATCTTGTTATTAGCTTTAACTTATTGGTTATTAGTTGAGAATAAACCAAATTTTTTAAGTAATATATGAATTTACTGTACTGGCAAAAATTGAGACTTATAATCTTAGTTTGCTGCAACTTTACTGTTTTGGTGGCGCTAATATTTTTGGTGGCTAAACCTGAAAAAAATAGGCTTTCTCAAACTATTGCTGGTAAAGAATGGGAGCTAATTAAGAATAATAATATTCTGGTTAATGAAAGGCAAATAATAGGAAGAAAGTATCAAGAAGAAAAGAACCATGATTTGACCATAGAAATATACTATATTCCGAATAATCTTGTGGGCACCTCAGAAATTCTTGAGCAGTATTTAGATTTTGAGCCCAAACTAGAAACTTTAACTGTTCGTGAAAACAATAAAATTGGCCATTATGGTCTATTTTCTGAAGGAAACAGAGCTTATCTTACTACTTGTCTTCATTCGCGAGGAAAAACTGCTTTTACGAGTCAACAATTTGCCCAACTTGTTAATCATAATCTCCGCGATCGCTTATTCCCTTGGATCTTGGGTTTCTCCGACCTGCGAGATTGGAGTTGTTTTTGGGTTAAGATGTCTATCTCTTTGGACAATCTTACTGAAGAGGAAGCGGTATTTGCTTTACAACAAAATTTATTTGACTTGGTGCCGACGATGAAACTTGATTAGAAAATCATATAGAATAATCAGGTCGAGCGAAGTAATATAAGTGAGTCAGGATCATAACAAAGAGCAATTTGATATTTATTACAATGCAGGAAAAATAGCTTTAGAAAGAGGTAATTATCAACTCAGCGTAGAAAATTTGGTCAAAGCGATCAGGTTTATTGGTGCTGGTTCTCGATTGGGTGGAGAAGCCCAAATATGGTTAGTTACAGCTTATCAGGCGGCGGGACAACAGGAAGATGCGATCGCGCTTTGTGAAAAGCTAACAGTTCACCCTCATTTTAAGATTCGCGATCAGGCAAAGGATGTGCTTTATATCATGAAAGCTCCTAGACTGGAACGCCCTCAAGAATGGATGGTGGAAATACCTGATTTGACTACTGAAGAAAGTAGTAGTCCCCAGTACCTTACGACGAAACCAATAAAAAGTAATAACATTAAGAGGGGTAGAGTTGTGCCGGAAGTAGATCTTTCTCAGGTTGATACTAAAGATAACCAATTTATTGGTATCGCTTTGATAGTTATTCTTCTTTCTCTTGGCAGTCTCTTTTTTTTACAATAATTTTTTATTAATTTGACAATTATATCCGCTATGAACCATCAGCAATTAACCACAAATAATCAACAAGAGATCTATGATGTTGCTATAGTTGGAGGGGGAGTTTGTGGCACATCATTGCTTTATACTCTTAGTGAATATACTAATGTGGGCAAAATTGCCTTAATTGAAAAAGAAGCTGAAGTTGCTTTAATTAATTCCAACAAAAATAGCAATAGTCAAACGCTACATTTTGGAGATATTGAGACCAATTATACGATAGAGAAAGCTCGTAAAGTCAATCAGGCAGCTGTTCTGGTTAAAAACTATTTACTGCAAAATGATCTTTCCCAAGATATATATGCTAAGTATCACAAAATGGTCTTAGCTGTGGGCAAAGAACAAACTGCCAAACTCAAAGCCAGATATCAAGAATTCAAACAATTATTTCCTACCTTGCGGCTAATTGATAGACAGGAAGTGGCAAAACTAGAGCCATTAGTTTTAAAAGAACGACAAACCGATGAAGAGATCACGGCCTTATATACAGAAGAAGGTTACACCATTAACTTCAAAAAACTTTCGCAATCTTTTTTAGATAGGGCTGTTACTAATCAAGAAAAAACCATCAATGTCATGATGGAAACTAGGGTCACATCAATTACTAAACAGGATGACTATTACCTGATCCAAACTGACAAAAAAACTATTACAGCAAAAACTGTAGCTGTCGCGGCGGGAGCCCATAGCTTATTGTTGGCAAAATCTCTAGGTTATGGCAAAGACTTTGCTTTGCTGAGTGTGGCTGGTAGTTTTTATTTTGCTCCAGAATTACTTAATGGCAAAGTGTATACTGTTCAGCTAAAAAAATTGCCCTTTGCCGCAATTCACGGCGACCCTGAAGTTGACAATCAAAAGGTCACTCGTTTTGGCCCCACAGCAAAGGTATTACCAATGTTGGAGCGTCATAACTATGGGACTGTTCTTGAATATTTTCAAACCGCAGGACTGAGTGTTAAAGCGATCGCTAGTTTCCTCAAGATCTTGTCAGATTGGACTGTTCTTCGGTATATATTGCTTAACTTGCTCTACGATGTCCCGGCGATCGGCAAAAGATTATTTATCAAACAAGTCAAAAAAATTGTGCCATCTGTCAAACTTAAGGACTTAACTTTTGCCAAGGGTTATGGTGGTGTGCGGCCTCAAATAGTCAATCTAAACAGTAAAAGTTTGGAATTGGGTGAAGCCAAGATTTTGGGAGATAATATCATTTTTAATATTACCCCTTCCCCTGGAGCTTCTACTTGCTTACAAAATGCGAGCGATGATACAACTCGGTTGATTAATTTCTTGGGTCATAATTATCATTTTGATCAAGAAAAATTTCTCTGTGATTTGTCAGATAAGGTAGCTACCAAAATCAAAATTTAGATGACTTAAAATTGTTTATTCTTATATTATTTATTCCAGTCTCATAAACTTGAAATTATGAGATCGCCAGACTATTTTGTTTTTCCGGTAAAAATGCAGATGGAGCCAGACTAAAAAAAATACCCAATTCTTGAACATGCCGCAGGGTCAACTGCCGCTTACCATTTAAAATGTCTGAAACAATTGATTCAGTTTTAAAGATAGGGACTAGATCTTTTTGACGCAGATTCCTTTCTGCTATTAAAACTTTTAATAGTTCAACACCATAAATATCAGGCATTGGCTCATGAGCCTGTTCATATTCCCATACTAATACTCCTAAAACATTAAGATAATCAGATTCATCTTGATTTAATTCACCTTGATCCAGTAAACGATCTATTACCTCCTGAGTTGCTTCTAACTGCTGTTCATTAGTAATAGTACGGGGAGGAAACTCTTGTAGTAATTTTAGATATTTATTGATCATAATATTATTAGACCTCTTGCAAAAATACGAGTTTTGGTTGTTTCAGCGATTTTGACCAATCGCTATATACATTATGATTAGGGGTTTATAGAAATACCCTCAATTAATTATGCAAGAGGTCTATT
>NZ_ALVZ01000042.1 GCF_000332055.1 Xenococcus sp. PCC 7305
AATCAGCAACGCCGAATTAGCTAGGGGTCACTTTTTCCTTGGGTGTTTTTATATTGCTGGAATCCTGCGATCGCAGTTGGTAAGGTGGGAAAAATATACTCTGGGGGGATTTGAGGGATAAATTCTGAACGTTTTAGTTGTGAATAAAGATCTTGCTTGACTCTGGCCATGCCAAAGATAATGCCTCTAGTTGCTAATTCTCGGCGCAATTCTTCCAAAATATCAATCGCCGTAATATCGATCTCCACATTAGCCTCCATATTCAAAACAAACCATTCCACGGGATTATCTTCTGATTCGACGGCTTCGAGTGCTCGTTTCTTAAAATTTTCCCCATTGGCAAAACAAAGAGGCGCATCGTAACGGTAGATAACCAATCCTGGGATAGTTGTCGCTTGTGGCCAATCATCAACATCATGCAAACCAGCCAAATTAGGGACAGTTCCCAATACCGCATCATGAGGTCTGGCTACTCTAGCAAGTAATTCAATCACCGATAGACTAATTGCAACTGCGACACCTACCAGAATATCTGTTAACAAAACAGTAATCGTGGTGATTAGCGCCAAAATAAGCTCACTAGATCGGAAACGATATAGTCTGATAAATTCTGACAGTTGAATTAATCTAGTAGCAGCAAAGATAACGATCGCTCCCAAGGCAGCTTTGGGAAATAATGCCAGCAAAGGACGCAAAAACAATAGAGATAAAATGAGCACTAGCATTGCCACCAAAGAAAATGCCTGACTTTTACTACCCAAAGAATCGCCAATCACAGTGCGACTGGCACTACAACTCACAGGAAAACCCTGCATCATGCCGTTTCCTAGATTGGCAATGCCCAAAGCCAACAATTCCTGGTTGGGATCAATTTGGTAGCGATTACGATTGGCAAATGATCTAGCAGTCAATACATTATCCGAATATCCTACAATGGCAATCCCAATGGCCGAGGCCAACAAAGGGAGAAATTCTGGCACAGCAACTATCGGCAAAGCAAAATGAGGCAAGCCCGCAGGAATCTCTCCGACTATCTCCACACCTAATTGCTCAAGATTAAATAACGCCACTGCTATAGTTGCCAGCAAAACTGCTAATAGAGGGACAGGAGCTTTGGGAAAACGATTTTGAGCAGTAAATAAAAAGATTAAAATTACCACTGATAAAATCAGGGTCGGATAATGAGCCTGCCCCAATTGACTGATAAATTCTCTGATATGTCCAAAAAAACTATCTGAAGCAATTGGAATGCCCGCAGTTTTGCCCAGTTGACCACCGATCATAATCAGTGCTATACCCGCCATATAACCAATGAGAATCGGTTTGGATAATAGGTCTGCCAAGAAACCTAAGCGTAAAAAATAACCCATCAGACATACAAAACCAACCATAATGGCTAGTAGTGCGGCCAAACCAGCATAAGAATCTTGATTATTGACCACTAAAGGAGCGATCGCTACGGCTGTCATTACAGCGGTGGTTGATTCTGAGCCAATCGACAGTTGAGGTGAGGAACCAAAAAAAGCATAAACAAACATTGGTGGGAGCATAGCCCATAAACCGACTACTGGCTCTAATCCCGCCAACTCACCATAGGCCATACATTGAGGAATTAGATAAGCAGCAACAGTTAACCCTGCCAAAAAATCT
Source organism: Xenococcus sp. PCC 7305 (assembly GCF_000332055.1). Classification (GTDB taxonomy): domain Bacteria; phylum Cyanobacteriota; class Cyanobacteriia; order Cyanobacteriales; family Xenococcaceae; genus Xenococcus. Next base: position 1,651 of record NZ_ALVZ01000042.1, read on the forward strand.
CCTCGCAACCATTCTTTGCGATAAGATAACAAACGCTTGAAGCTTGGCAGGACCAAATACATGATTTAATTAGCTAATACGCTGATAATTCAATATAGCGTTTCCCATATTCATAATATACAGTTTGCTGTTCCCTATTCCCTATGCCCTAAAGCATATCCTTATGTATCTTACTAATTAGCGAAGGGCTATATTATATTTTCTTGGCGCAATATTCATATAGATGAAAAGAAGGGATTTTTTAACCAAGACTACACAGATTATCGGAACTGGTGTCACAGGAGCAATGCCATTTTATAGTTTTGCAAAAGCTTTAGCTCTCTCCCATAACGAAGCTAAATGGGGCTACATCGGGAATCTGGGGCCAAAGTATTGGGGAACTATTTCCTCTGAATATAGAATCTGCCAAACTGGATTGCAGCAATCTCCCATTAACTTCAAACAAGGTATTAGTGCTGATTTTGCAAACTTTAAAATTACTTCTGCGCAAGTACCATTAAAGATTTTAAATAATGGACATTCGATTCAAATTAATACTGATCCTGGTAATCTTTTGCAATTAGATAGTATTTATTTTCAGTTAAAGCAATTCCATTTTCATCACCCCAGTGAACATAAGGTCAGAGGTAAAAGCTATCCTATGGAGCTTCATTTGCTTTATGAAAATACAGCAGGTGATGTGGCTGTTGTCGGAGTCTTTTTAACTGAAGGGCTAGAGAATAAGGCCCTCCAACCTATTTGGGATGCTATGCCCTTAAACAAACAACCTGAGACTTTGATTTTGGGAACGACTGTCGATATATCCAGATTTTTGCCCCAGAATCAGTCGGTATATCGTTATCGTGGTTCTCTAACGACTCCGCCCTGTTCGGAACTGGTGCAATGGGTTATTTTTCAAGAGCCAATAGAAATATCCAAAGCTCAAATTGAAAAATTCAAGCAAATCTTTCCTCACAATGCCCGACCTATTCAGCATTTGAACAGACGCTTCTCGTCGTACAAAATCCAAAAATAGGATGGCAAGAGCTTACTGAGTCATTGTCGTATTTTCTTTGCCAGCTGTATTAGAGGCATTTGCCATTTCTCCAACTTCGCGATCAATGAAAAAGATGCCCTGACGATCAATGCCAATCAGCTCAATTTTGTCGAGAATGCTTTTGAATAAAAATTCTTCCTGATGTTGTTCGGCGACGTACCATTGAAGAAACTGAAGAGTAGCATAGTCTTGTTCTGTATTAGCCAAATGAACCAAATCATTAATTTTGCTGGTAACAAGCTGTTCATGTTCGTAGATATTTTCAAACATATCGGTCAGAGAACCAAAATCAGTTGGTGGGGCTTGCATCCCGTTGATTGTGACCAATGCTCCCGTTTCTTGGAGATAGCTTAATAGGCGACGCATATGCATCATCTCTTCATCAGCATGTTGGGAGAGAAAACTAGAGCAGCCCTCTAAGGATTTGTAGGCGCACCAAGAACTCATTTGAAGATACAAATGGGAAGAATAAATTTCTAGGTTAATTTGCTGGTTCAGGCGGTCAATAATTTTTTGAGATAGCATAATGATGATTAATTTTAATCAAGATAATTTATTGTACAAAAATGCTGGCAGCCAGTTCTCGATCTAAAGCAGCACGAGTATGGCCAACTTTGACGATATAGGAAGGGAAGCGTTGCTCTACAGTCAGATTGCTACCGGGAGTGATGCCCAATGCCATTAGTTTGCGTCGGACGATAGCTTCTTTCGTGTTTAATCTAGCCACTATCTGGGTTTGACCAATGGCAACTTGAGATAAGGCATTCATAAGCTGACTCCGAGTAAGTTAAAACTCAAATTAATACAATAGCCGACAAGAAAGGCGAAGGGAATTATAAAAGCAATCATTGCAATGGTGGTTTTGAGCCCTCGCTCTTTAATCATAATTTGTAACTGAGCGATACAGGGTAAGAAAAGAGTGAGCACGATCGCGGCAATAACTAATTGATTGCCGGTTAAACTTCCCTGCTGTTGCATATCAAATAATCCTGCGGCGCCATAGTCGCGACGGAAAAATCCATAGAGAAACACTGGGGCAGTTGCTGCGGGCATTCCCATGGCCAGAGCAAAGGGTTCAATGGCGCGAACGATTAAATCGAATAGTCCGGTAAGTTTACCCAGCCAGATGAGAACAGATGCCCAAATAAATAGGGGCAAGATTTCCCAGAAATACCATTTGATTCTGATCCAGGTCTTAGTCAGAATATTAGTTAATTTGGGAACCCGCAACGGAGGAATTTCTAGATAGAACGAACCGGTTTGGCCAGGAAATAATTTGGCACTTAAAAAGCCGATGGCGAGAAAGAGTACGAAGATTATTCCACCCCAAACAACTAAGGCTGTGGGTTTTTGTGCCAGTAGACCTAGGATCACCCCCCACTGGGCGGCACAAGGAACCGCGATCGCCAAAAGGAAAGTGGCAATTAAGCGTTCTCGTTTAGTTTCGAGGGTACGAGTTACCATCGTTGCCATGGTGTCGCAGCCTAGACCCAAAACCATAGGAATCACCGCTCTTCCTGATAGTCCAATAGTTTTAAACAGGCGATCGAGCATCAGGGACATTCGAGGCAAATATCCACTGTCTTCTAGGAAAGAAAACATCAGGAAATAAGTGGCGACAATAGGGAGAACAATCGCCGTAGCATAGCGAATACCTAAAGTAATGATGCCGTAATCATTACCAATTAAATCTTGGATTGGTTGCCAAGGAATGATTTGGGCGACAATGTGATTAACAATCGGGTTAATTTGCCCTTCAAAAAAACCTTCAATCCGATCAACTAATTCTCCTGCGCCAAATTCGCCGACAAACTTATATACGCCAAAATACAGAACCAGCATTAAAATAGGGAATCCGGTTAAGGGATTAACCATTAGCTGATGCAGAATTTCTGTAATTGAATTAGTTGCGGGTTTAGTTGCCTTGATAGTGTGTGCTTCTAGATTACGAGCTTGCTTTTGTCTAGTTTCGGCGATCGCTAAATCTAGAGGATACTCTAGTTGATTTTCTGCCACCGTCAACAATATTTCTGCTTCTTGTTGTTGGTGAAAGTCTTGAGCTAGGGTTCTCCAGATAGCTGGGTCTTTTTGCAGTAAGAGCAGTGCCAAACTACGAGGCGAGAGGGAATAGGATTTTAAGACATTCTTTTGTCCTAAACTGTCTAACCAAGACTCAATTGACTCGATCGCCTGTTCGATTGGTTCAGGATAAATAATTGGGCTATTCATGGCGCAACCTCTAGCTTACCGAAAGTTGGTTTTGGAGGAGAAGAAAGAAACAAAGATTGCAGAATGGTTTGTTTTAATTCTCGCATCCCCTGATTCAGGGTCGCCGACATGAGAATTACAGGAATACCCAATTCAGTTTCTAAAGCTAACGATTGCACCTTGAGGCCCAACTTATCCGCTTCATCCATCATGTTAATTGCCAGGATCACAGGAAATCCCGCTTCTATTAGCTGAAACGTTAAAGGCAACATCCGACCTAGATTTTTGGCATCGATAACATGGATTACCGCATCTAAGGATTCCTGTAGCAATAAATCCCTAGCCACTTTTTCCTCTTCACTAATGGGGACGAGAGAATACATTCCTGGAGTGTCAATAATTCCAATCTGATGTCCTTTCAGTTTAATCACTCCCCGACTCACTTCCACCGTAGTGCCTGGATAATTGGAAACATCAACATACATGCCGGTAAGCCTGTGAAATAAGACACTTTTGCCGACATTTGGGGTTCCTACTAAGGCAATATTGCCCTCTATTGCCTGTATTTGCCCTAGAGGAGACTGCTGACGATTTTTCCTAAGCAGACGTCTCAACCAATTAGGTTTCTGCGACTGACAATTTTCTTGACATTGATGACAATTCATAGTGTTTAAGCTTCCACTAATGTAAGCATTAGCTGACAAGAGGTCGCTGCAACGTCCAATCTTGACTGCTATTTTTAGCTTAAAGATTTCTTCACTATTGAGAATCTTTCCTAAAAGATATCATTAGCCCCGAATCGGATTACTTTAGTTTATTAATACTTAAACAGTTGTAATATTTTGTAATTAAAAGAGAGCGCTTTCGCAATCATAGGTCATCAAACTATTCCTAGTGCCGCTGCGCGGAAGTAATAAGTAATAAGTAATAAGTAATAAGTAATGAGTAATGAGTAATAAGTCTTGATACATCAGCTTTTTGCCCTTCGTTGATAGATAGCTTATTTACTCCCGCATCCACTAGTTTAGTAATGACTCCCAGATTTACGATGTTGCATTGCGGTGATTCCTCTGTTGTCTGAGACGGCACCTTGTTCTACTACGGCATAAATCAAACTGTGATCGCCTGATGGTAAGATATTCTCCACAGTGCATTCTAAATATGCTAGAGCCTCTTCAATTATTAGACAGCCATTATTTGCTTTTTTCGTAGTCAAATTGTCTGACTCCCCTAATGCTTGATGATTTAAGGGACTACTATGAGTTGTAAAATGTCTTCTAACATTACGACCTTCGTTCAAAATATTCAGCACGAACCGATCGCCTGGATTACTCAGGGACTCTAAATTTTGTTCTGGAGATATCGCAATCATCACCCCAGGAGGATTAAAAGTTGCTTGAGAGACCCAAGAGGTCAGAACTCCAGAATGATGATTATCCCGACAAGTAGTCAGAACACAGATCGAACCAACAATTCTTCCTAATGCTTGTTCGGTGCGATTAATTTGAGTCTCTGTAATGGCCTGACGAGGAATTCGCAATCTTTTTGCTTTTTTTAGTTTTTGACTAAATTCTTGTCCTGCTTGAATACATTCTTTTAAGGTTTTTGCTGTGGGACTAAAGCGTACACGAATTGGTTCAAACCCAAAGCGATAATGAGCATCTTTTAGTTTATTTTCCACCATGGCGATCGCCTCCCCACTCCAGCCATAGGAACCAAAAACTCCGGTTAGCTTAGTTTTCGCTGCAGTGGCTAAGACAATGCCTAAGGCAGTTTGAATTTGCGTTGGGGCATGACCACCTAAAGTTGGGGAACCAATGATAAAACCATCACAGGTTTTAACTGCTGTGGTGATTTCTTCTGGGTCGGCTAGTTCGCAGTTAATCGATTCTACAGCTACTCCCGACTGCGTCAAACCATGGGCGATCGCACTGGCCAAAGTTGCAGTGCTGCCGTAAGCTGAAGCATAAAGAACAACTACTTTTAAGTCTTGACTACTTTGTTCTTGACACCATTGTTGATAATCATAGTTAAAGCGACCAAGACTATATTTGACTAAAGGGCCATGGGCAGGGGCATAGATTTTAGGGCTGAGAAGCGCAAATTTGGCTAAAACCGCTCCTAACTGTTTGGTTTGGCTAGCATGGAGACAGTCAAAATAGAAACGGCGATCGGAGTCTAATTGTTTCCAATTCTGATCGAAAATGCTTTCATCGCAGAAATGCGCCCCAAAAAACTTGTCGGTATAAAGGATATTGCTTTGAGGGTCGTAGGTACATAATCCATCTACCCAACGGGGCGTAGTTGCAGCGAGCAACTGTAATTGATGTCCTTGCCCCAAATCTAAAATATCATTGTCTCTAACTACTTGAATTCTTGCTTGCCATTCAGGAAAGATTAGAGCCGCCTTGAGGGCCTTAACGGCGGGTTTGGCACAAATGATGGTTGCATTAGCAGCCTTGCCTGCCAATCGTTCGATTGTCGCTAGGCGATTGGGATTGACATGTTGCAGTACTATATAATCTAGTTTTTGCAAATCGAGATGCTGCTCTAAAACATCTAAATATATTGGGGTGAAAGATTGTCCTGGAGGATCGATTAATGCTGTTTTATCGGCTTGAATGAGATAGGAATTAGAAGTTGTGCCTTTTTGACGGGAATATTCGACTTCAAACTTTAATCTATCCCAGGTACGCGATCGCAATACTTGAGTATTGGTGCCGATTCTTGCTATTTGAACATCTCTTGGTCTGGTGGGTATTGATTTAATAGTTGTTTGTATCATGATGATTTATGGTTGTTATTGTGATTTAGTTGATTAATGAGCGATTTTTTTCAAACCTAAACAACGTGAGTTCGATGAGTACAAAATTTACTAGTTCTGAATAGGGACTTAGGGATTTGGGGATCTGGGGAAAAGCCTATTACTTCGTTGTTCAACTTGGAAAATTTAATCAAAAGGAAAATTCGTCGAACTGACGTT
>NZ_ALVZ01000043.1 GCF_000332055.1 Xenococcus sp. PCC 7305
CTATATATCCTAAAAGCACTGTGAAACTAAGCGCTTTGACTTCCATAAATTAGCTCACTCTTGATTTCTGACTTTTTTCTATCTTGCTGCGCTACCGTAAGCCTAGTTCTGTATCCCCTGTTACTTTCGAATTTGGAATTGCTGCTAGGGAACGCGCACCAAGACAGAGGGCAACATAACTATACTATAATAGTGAGTTTAATTCTTTCACAAACCTAAAACCTAAAACCTAAAACCTAAAACCTAAAACCCAAAACCTACAACAAGTTACGAATCGATCAGTCCGAAACGATAACCTTTGCCATAAACATTATGAATTAAGGTTGGTTGATGGTCGATTTCTATCTTGCGGCGCAGTAAACGCATGAGAGCGGCTAAAACATTACTGCTTGGTTTGTCCTGATTTTGCCAGAGATGATTATAAATTGCTTCGTGGGTCAACAGTTGATCTGGATTTTGCATTAAAAAGCTTAAAAGCTCTAGTTCTTTTTCCGAAAGATTAATAATTTTTCCGCTACGATAAGCCGCCTGATTTTCTAGATCCAGCTCTAAATCCGCTATCTTGAGTTTATTTTGAGCTGGAGGGGTAACTCGCCGTAATAGCGCACGAACTCTAGCTAAAAGTTCTCGTAATTCAAAAGGTTTAATAATATAATCGTCTGCCCCAGCATCTAATCCCAAAACGCGATCGTCAATGGTGTCCTTTGCTGTGAGAAAAAGCACTGGGGTGGTCAGCGATCGCGATCGCACTTCCTGACAGATTTCTAGGCCAGATTTTTCGGGCAACATCCAGTCGAGGATTAACAAATCATAATTGTTTTGTTGTGCTAATTCACTGCCTTTGCAACCGTTATGGGCAACATCAACTTGGTATCCTTCATGGGACAAAACCTTTCTTAAAGGATCTGTTAATTCAGTTTCATCATCTACTAGTAATATTTTCATCCGCGTTAGATCAGTTGCTAGCTCATTTAAAGGTTACAAGTTCTGGTAACGGCTTCTACCCAACCTTGAACACCTGGGGAATCAGTCTTTTGCCAACCCTTACCCAATAAATCAACATTTGTTCCCATTTTATGGTCAATAATTATGGGAATATCTACATTTTCTAGCATTTCCAAATTCCGAGAGCTACTGCCTAAGCCTATGGTCGTGATGTTATCAGCATTATTTTCAGGTTGATAATTATCTATCAACCATTGCATAGCTTTTATGGGACTTGCATTGCTTCCCAGAAAATAAGCAAAGCGATCGCCTGACAAAACTTTAAAGCCAAATTCAGCTGCGGCATTTCCCAGCTCAAGAATAGAAACATCTTTGGGAGGAATAAAAGGTTCACTAAATTCCCTAGTTTTTGCTCTACGCGCTGCTTTTTTCGATAGTCCAGTCGAAGATTGGATTTCTGTATCTTCAAAGTCACCAAATCCTTTGAGATTATTAATTCTAAGAGTAGATTGAACAATTTTTAATCCGGCTCTAGCTTCAATATAAGTACAACCAAAGGTTTTGACATAATAATCCGACTCTGGAATAGGGTCTTCAGTTTGCCCATCGCGCCCCGCTAAACGGATCTTGAAGAGATCGCTGTTCGGAACAAAAACCGCACTGCCATTTTCGACGATAAACGGATTATTTAAACCCAAAGTTTCGCGTAAATATTCAACCTCAGCACGGGTTTTATTTGTAACAGGAATCAGCGGAATTCCTTGGTTTTTTAATTGCTCAATTACAGGAATCGCCAGTTTGTAAGCATCATCATCTAGATTAAAAAAACTGTGATCAACGTCAGTAAAAACAATAAACATATTAGGTTTTAGTTGCTAGGAGTATTGTTATGTTGTTGAGTGTACAGATTCTAGAATCAAAAAGATCAACCTTCAAGCAAAAGGCAATTATTCTTTGTAATCGTTTATCACTACTAGTCTAGAAAATCTGGATTGTGTTTTCCATCAACCAACCAATCTTCATTCTCTCCACCAAAAATAATCTGTTTGATTGTTACATATTCCTTGCTTAACTGATTTAAGGAATTAATTAAGATATCAATTGAGATGAGATCACTAGTTCCCAAATCAAACCAACATCTTCCCCAGACCCCAAGATATTCCCAATGGCTCATATTATGCATAGGGGACATTAATTTATTATTAGCTTCTTCCATGTCGTAATCTAGATAACTAATTTCGATACCAGTATCTTGCACTTGAAGATTTTCGGCATTAAAGCCACCCAATTTGCCTAAATAAAACCAAGAGTTAAATAACTCCTCTATATATTCTTGCTCTACCCGAGAAGGAACATTGGCAAACTCCAGCCAAATCCAAATATCAAAAGGATTAAATTCACGAAATTTTACTTGCATAATCTAGATTATTCTGAGGTCAATATTTAATGTTTAAAGCTGTCAACAAATCCCGATGAACTTCTACATTAGCACCAACGATGATTCCTGAATAAGTATAATTTTCGCAGCTATGTAAAGCTGGCAAGGGTAAACCATGAAAATCTGTCACTGTGCACCCAGCCTCTTGTGCCATAAACGCCAAGGCTGCGCTGTCAATAAACTTTCCTCTTTTCGTAACCCAACCAATTAGCTCTTCAGCAAAGATTCCATTATAGTTAGGAAAATTTTCATCAGTACCATAAGAATTTTCTAGATCAAGAACCTGATATTTATCATTATCTAAAATTGGCTTCAAATAGGCCATATCCCATCCTAAAAGAATTCTTGGCTTAGGATTAACTAATTTTAAAGGAGTACAAGCATCCAAGTCCATATCTAGATTCCCGTGATAAACACCCTCGCCACGAAAAGCACAATCATAACAATTTTTGGCAGGAGAAATAGCCAATACTGCCTCGAAATTATCTGCATTCAGAATATTAAGAATAATCTGATAGTTACTATTCCCATCAAGATAAAACTTTGTCCCATCTATCGGATCGAGAGTAACTAGATAATCATCTTTTTCTCCTAATTCTATCGAACGAAAATATTTGGTATTTCGTGATTTTTCATATTCTTCTCCATAAAAGCGAACATTAGGAAAAGTTCCGAGCAAAGCCACTTCCACTAAGGTTTGAATTGAAAGATCAGCATCCGTCAAAGCAGCGGTAAAAAAATTACCTCCTGTATTTTTATCTGGCAGTGATTGAATTTTTGTTTGAATTTGACGAGCATAACCTGCAGCCACTCTCAAATGAGGTAATAGAGTGGCAATGATTTCCCGAGGAGACGGTTTTAGAGACATTGACAATTTTGACTAACCCAAAACGACAGTAACATTTCCGACAACTCGTAAATTATAATGTCTTTCCCCAAGCAATTACGAAAACTACGGTTTTTAAACTATACGAGGATTAGCTTTACTGAAAGGAAAAAATTCTACTTAAATCTTCACCAAGAATTCGTGTTTTCACTTAGCTCGATCTAGTATTATTTCTCTTAGTAATATAGCGTTTTTCAAGTGTGGCGTCTCTCAAAATGATGAGATACATTTTCTTGTTCCCTCTCCTGGTCAGCATTCCCTGACCTTTGTCCCGTCTTATCTTCGTGGGATAAGTAAGATTAAATTAATATCCTCTCGGCAGCGCCGCGAGCTCTACCTACTATTCTCTGTTACCTGTTACCTGTTCCCTAAAGCTCAGATTTATTGTGCCTCAAAAGTACAATAATTGCCTTTAATATATCTATTTCTATATTTATTCTACTTAAGAAAAAAATCATTATATTTTAAATACATATAATCTAGCATGGGGCTCTTACCAGATTATTCTGTTAAAGATAAATTATGGCTGGTTGTGATGCGACGCTGGAAACCAGCATTAATTGTTTTCATAACAATTTCTATTGCAGGAATTGTTGCGACACACAATCTTAAACCAATCTACGAAGCTAAAACTCAGTTAAAATTTAAAAATACAAATTTCAATTCTCTACTAAAAGAAACAACATCAACAAACACCGATTTGGTTCCTGGAAAAGAACAAGAAGATTCTGTCATTACCGAGTTAGAATTACTACGTTCTTTACCTCTAATACAAAAGACAATTTCTGAGCTCCAATTAAAAAATAAGCAAGGAGAATTACTCACTCCAGAACAGCTCCAAGAAAAGCTACAAGTTAAACAACTTGACAATACAGAGATTATAGAAGTTTCCTATCAAGCCTCTCAGCAAAAAGTTGCAGCCCAAGTAGTCAAATCGCTGGTAGATAATTATATTAATCAGAATATATCTAACGACCTGGCAGAATTAGCCTCAAGCAAGGATTTTCTAAATAATCAATTAGATGAGACAGAAGATGCTTTAGCGCAAATAGAGCAATCTATTCTCAAAATAAAAGAAGATAGCCAAATTATTGAGCTCCAAGCTGCGGCGGTGAGCCTTACTCAAACTTTGGAGGAAATTAGTAAACAAATTATTCTCAATCGTTCTGAACTTGCAAAACTGAAAAATGAATCGCAATTTATTGCCGGTAAACTGAGAATGAATTCTGAGCAAGCGTTAATGACAGTAAAAGTTAATCAATCCTTAGCTGTCCAAAATTTAACAGAACAATTGCAGGAGCTGGAATTACAATTAATTAGAGAAAAAAACAATGCTATAGGCGAAGATTCTAGAGTTGACGAAATTAGCCAAGAAATTAAGCACAAACAGGATTTGCGACAAAAACAAATTTCTCAAATTGCAGGAGATCAAGAAGTAATGTTGTTTGTTAATTCAGATCTGAATATAATTCAAAACTTAACTTTAGAATTAGTCAAATTAGAAGCCAGTAATACAGGATTAACTAGGCAGATCGAGTATTTGGTGGCGATGCAACAAGAAAAAAGTCAACAAGCTAATCTCATCCCAGAATTAGAATTACAGCTAAGACAATTAGACCAAGAGCTAAATAATTCTAGAGATACCTATAATTTACTCTTAAAAGATATTAACAAGGTTGAAGTTGCTGAAAATCAAAACCTTAGTAATATTCGAGTAATTTCCTCAGAAATAATTGCCAAAAGAGCTACAGATTTTTATTTTACTTATTATTTAGCATCGTTATGTTTGGGGATTCTAGCTGCTATGGCTAGTATTGTGATTTTAGAAATAACAGACCGCTCCCTAAAAACCGAAGTAGAAGCCCAGAAAATTTTTGGTCATAGTTGGTTGGGAATTATCCCTGCGATCACGTCAGTGCCAGCTCCGCTGATCGCTAAAAGCGGCACTAGCGCGATCGCCAATAACTTACAGCAAAATCCGGAAACTAAGATTAATCCGAATAAAATCCCTTTCCTAATAGTTCAAGCAGAACCTATTTCTAATGCTAGTGAATCTTATCGAATATTATACTCAAATCTTAAATTTTCCTGTTCTCAAAATAGAATTAGAACTATTGTGATTACAAGTTGCACAGCACAGGAGGGAAAATCAAGTATTGCTGCTAACTTGGCTCATATCATGGCTCAAAAAGGGGAAAATGTATTACTTATTGATGCCAACTTCCATTCCCCAATACAACATAAGGTTTGGAATGTCTATCATAATATTGGCATTAGTAATTTGATAGGAGAAAGATTTGCCCCTCAATCAATAATCCAAAGAGCAAGACCCAATCTTGATATTATATCCGCTGGAGAAACTGACTCCCCTACTCCTATATTAGATTCTCCCAGAATGCAATCTTTCCTGGCTAATTACTCTAATATCTATGATTTTATTCTGATAGATAGTCCTGCTTTAGATGCTAATGCAGATGCCATAACTCTGGGAAATATTGCGGATGGTATGTTACTAGTTGTTCAGTCTGGCAAGCTTAATCGCTCCCAGGCAAAATTTGCCAAAGAACTTCTCAATAAATCAGGACAAAATGTTTTTGGTCTAGTATTTAACAAATTTAATTCTGTGGTTAAAAACCATAGAAATCAATCGCGATTTCTAGGTAATTTAGAAACTAATCAAGAACAATTAGTTGATGTAGAACAGTCAGAAGCTAACCTATGGGATATTATGTCCCATTATCCAAGGGAATTAAACAAGAATAAACTAATTCTTGGCCTAGATTCAGAAGAATTGGACAAAATATCTTTGGCAGAACTAGAAAAACAACTTACTTATTTAGCACAGGATCTAGAAAAACTTACACAAATAGTCAAAGAACAAGAAGATGAATTTTTTTTGCAAGGTCAAATAGTTAGAAAACTACAGAAGCAAGCAAATTTATCGAGCATCCAAGAAAAAATTGATATTGAGCAACAACTAGGAGAACAACAAGAGGTTAAAAATTTATTGGGGGAAACATTATTAGGACAACGTCGAAATCTTAATCAAAAGAGAGAAATCTTCAATCAATATCAAAAATTACTATCAACTAAAAAAAATTCTGAAGTTCAACTCAATGGAAGCAATGAACACTAACTTTACGTGAGTTCGATGCGTACAAAATTTATTAGTTCTGAATAGGGACTTAGGGATTTGGGGATTTGGGGATTTGGGAAAAAGCTTATTACTTTGTGGTTTAACTTGGGAAATATAATCAAAGGGAAAATTCGTCGAACTGACGTTAAATTTCCATCAAACTTTGAGCTGTTTCTAGCATATCTGCGGCGATATCCTTGAGGTCTTCTTTATTATTCAAATATGCTCTTAAGGCATCTAAAGGATCAAGAGTATTGCCCAATCCCAATTCTGGCAAACGTGGTCGAGCCAATTGGCTAATCAACTCAGGACGAATCGTATAACTATGGGCTGCACTTAAAGATTTTTCGATGGTAGAACTACTAATTAATTCTAGTTGTTCAGAACGTAACTTATAAATTAATCTGACTACTGCATTCTCAAAATCTTGCTTTTTGATCTCAGCTAAAATAGCTTCTTGGGGATCTTCTTTTTCCGAGACATCTATTTTTATCGTACAAAAATCCCTTACTGGCAAAGGACAAAATTCCCATGCTGTATTGCCTTGCTCTATGGTTACCAAAACATATCCTTTCTCTTCTTTCTCTTCACTAAAATCAACGCGATCTATACTTCCAGGGTAAATAATTGGTGGATTATTGGCTGGATTTAAATTTTGATGCTTATGGACATGGCCCAATGCCACATAATCAAATTCAGGACGGATTAAAAATGAAACTGGAATAGTAAAACCCTTCCCGACAGCTAAGAATCTTTCTGCTCCCAGATTAGCCCTATCTGCCATTAAATGACCTAATAATACGGTGGGAATATTAGGATCAAGACGACGTATTTCTGCTTCAATAATTGGTTGTAATTTTTCTAGTAATAACTTATTAGTTTCTTCTAAGGATAAACCTTCTGTTTCAGGGCGAGTTAGTAAAGTAGAATTATTTAACCAAGGCAGAGTAATGATTTGAATATCCCCATTGTTGGTATTTATGCGATGTGTTGTGAGCTGATCTCCGACAATAAATCCCGGAACCACTAAGGTACGATAAATACAAAGACTTGCACCACCAGTTCCTTGAGAATGTTGATCATGATTTCCGACCAAAAGAATAGTGGGAATCTTGGCATCAGCCAAACGACGAAATTGACTAGCAAAGGCTTCATGAATATAAGGTGCGGGAGTTGCGTCAGGAAAAGCATCTCCGCCAAATAAGACCAAGTCTACCGCTTCAGAAATAGCGCGATCTATACAGATACTTAAAGTATTGACAAAATCCTCTAATCTTGTATTAATTCCTGTTTCGGGATTTACTTTCCCATGGGAAAACCCGCTTCCCATATGAATATCCGAAAGATGCAAAATTTTAATCATTGATTTTATTCTCTAAACAAAATTACTGACTCATTACTCATGACTCATGACTCAATACTTCTCGTTTAAAGATTGACTTTAAAAACCTAACGATTTGGGATTTGGGGTTTTAGGGGTTTGGGGAATAATAATAGCTAGATTTCCCTAATTCCCTACATCCCTATTTCCCTAAGCGAGAAGTATTGACTCATTACTCATTACTT
>NZ_ALVZ01000044.1 GCF_000332055.1 Xenococcus sp. PCC 7305
TAGGTCATCTTGGGCTCAACAGCATAGTTGTTAAGAGTTCCGTTGTCGAGTTGAGTAGTGTACATAGGGCGTTACCTCTGCGTTGTTACTTGTCTATGTTAAATAATGTAACAGTAATTTTAAGAATTGTAAAGAAAAATTGACAAAAAGTTTTTTGATGCTATCGATAAGCAACTCTAATCAGGGATTACCAGTGTTTTTTTGATGGAGTAATAAACGAGGGCAGAAGAATGAAGGCAGAGGGCAGAAGTTCTCTTGTTCAGAAGGTGTTTTGACACCTCCCGAACCTCGTTTCTTCCTAAAGAAAGAGGTCTTAACCCAAAGTGGGAAGGAACAAGTAGATTTAGACCTTCTGCCGTCTGCCGTCTGCCCTCTGCCTTCAAGGGCGAAGCCCGATAATTAAATGCGATCGCAGATGATGAGTAACGCGATCGCCAATTAGTTTGATATGCAGTTGAAAAAAATCCTAATTACTATTTTTTTCTCTCCAGTCAGCAGCCAAAGCCTGAATTTCTACCAATTCCTCTGCTGCCATTCTTTTAAGATTGCCCAAAATCAGATTCATGCGTCCCTGAGACTTGAGCTGATCTTGATGACGGGCCAGAAAATCCCAGTAGAAAAAGTTAAAAGGACAAGCATGCTCACCTGTTCGCTGCTTGAGATCATAGGCGCAATTCTTGCAATAATCACTCATTTTATTAATATAGTTAGCCGAAGAAGCGTAAGGTTTAGATGCTAATATGCCCCCATCGGCAAACTGTCCCATGCCAATCACATTAGTTTGCATCACCCAATCATAGGCATCGACAAAAGCTGCGTGAAACCAGGCTTCAATTTCTTGAGGAGAAACCCCCACAATTAGGGCAAAATTACTCAACACCATCAAACGCTGAATATGATGGGCATAGCCTGTGCTTTCCACTTGCTTAAGAACTTGATGCAGACAATTCATATCTGTTTGTGAACTATACCAATAAAAATCTGGTAATGGTTCATGATGCTGAAACCAATTACTATCTCGATAATCTCCTTTCTGGGAATGATAAATTCCCTGCATATATTCACGCCATCCCAAAACCTGACGGATAAATCCTTCGACGCTATTTAACGCTAAATCATGCTCGAAATAAGCTTTTTGTGCTGCGGTGATTACTTCTAACGGCGTTAGTAATCCTAAATTGAGATAGGGAGAAATCAAGCTATGCCAAAGGGTTTCCTCTCCCGTTACCATCGCATCTTGATAGGGGCCAAATGTCGGCAGACATTTAGTTAGAAAATATTCTAATACAGCCAAAGCATCGGAGCGAGTGACGCCCCAGCGAAAGGGTTCTATCTCCCCATAACTAGCCAAGTTTCGCTCTTTAACTTCCTTAATTACAGATCTAGTAATCTCATCAGGTTCAAACCAGAGAGGGATAGGAGTTGTTAACTTTCCCTTGCTCGGTCGACGATTTTGTTTATCAAAGTTCCATTTACCCCCAATTGGTTTATTGTCGTCTATTAAGATATTGAATCTTTTACGTCCTTCGCGGTAAAAATCCTCCATTAGTAGTCGCTTACGGGAGTTTGCCCAGTCTTGAAATTCGGTTTTACCCCAGAGAAAATGATTGTTAGCAATTAAATTTAGAGAACAGTCAAGCTGTAGATTTTGAATTAACTGCAAAAAAGGACGATCATTAGGAATCATCACCCGTAGTTCACTAATTTCGTTTTGCTTAATCCATTTCAGTAGAGCAGGTTCAAAGTTATCTGCAATTTTTTTGTAGGTGACTTGCCATCCAGCAGAACGTAGTTCTTCAGCAAAGTGACGCATTGCCGACCAAACAAGCACCAATTTTTGGCTATGGTAAGGTCTCTGTTGAGCATAATGACGCGATTCAATTAAGACCACTGGAGTTTGTGATTTTTCTGCTTCACAGCTTGAAAGTGCGGCTTGCTCAGTCCAAAGTTGGTCTCCTAAGACCCAGATTCCAGTTGTCATATTGAGTTAATATTAACCATTATTACTGCCAGGATGAATCGAAATTATCTTAATACTTGGAGTGCGATGAATTGACTTTTCTGGTTTCTCATTTGTAATAAATAACGAGCAGCATAAATTAAAACACCAGCATCGATAAAAGTCCGAATCATTGACTATTTTCTCGATAACCACCACGTCTTGCTGCTTTCTCCTTTTCAACTTCTTCAGACGTCAATAAAGGAATACCAGAAGCGATAATTTCTTGACGAATTTCTCTTAATTTTTCACCCAAATTAAATTGGTTTTTCCGTTGTAATAGAGAATCGATGAAGGCTAATACCTTTGCTTGTTCATCTGGATCTAAAGTCTGCCATTGATTTAATAATTGTTCGGTAGTCATGGTTTATTTATTTTCATCAACAATTATTTTATATTCTATACTTCACCAGTGATCTTCGATCTCTTGAGACCCAAATTCTAGTTGTTATATTAGGTTATTGTTTCTTCGCTAGTTCCACGGCAGCATTATAAGTCTTTTCATTTGCCTTGACCGATTGGAAAAAATTTACCACTGGGCGAGGATAATCTACTCCTAACCTGACGCCAAAAATTTTCTGGTCTTGAGCAGATAATTTCCCGGTTTCATGAATTAAATCACCTTTAATGGAGCTTAATTCCGGGAGCCAATGTCGAAGATATTCTCCTTGAGGATCATAATTTTTAGACTGTTTAGGAATATTGAAATAGCGAAAACCACGAGCGTCATTACCGACACCAGCTGTATAGTTCCAGTTACCCCAATTACTGCAAACATCATAGTCAATCAAGCAAGACTCAAACCATTCAGCTCCCATTTGCCAATTAATCCCCAAATTTTTGGTCAGGAAACTAGCGACATTTTGTCGTCCCCGATTCGACATAAAACCTGTTGTTGCCAATTCCCGCATATTGGCATCGACTAAAGGAAATCCAGTTTTGCCCTCTTGCCATAATTTAAATCTTGTCCAGTCTTCTTTCCAAGATATTGTTATTCCCTGTAACCCAGATTGGCGAAAGATGCGATCGCCGTGCTTGGTGCCAATAAAGTAGAAAAAGTCTCGCCAAAGCAACTCAAATATCAACCAATAAGTAGAATCATTTTTGACTCGTTGGGCTTCATATTCTTGGACTTGTTCATAGATCAAGCGAGGTGAGAGACAACCTAAGGCTAACCAGGGAGAAAATTTTGAGGAGTAATCAGCTCCTAACATTCCATTGCGAGTTTTTTTATAGTCTTTCAGATAATCTCCTGACCAAATATAGCTATCCAATCTTGCGAGAGCTGCGGTTTCTCCACCTTTAAAATCTAAAACTGCCCTTGAGTCGAATTTAGGTGCTTCCAGTCCCAAGTCAGATAATTGAGGTAGTTCTCCGAGATTGATATCTGGCAATGGGGGAAGTTCTTGGGGTACAGCAAAAGAGGAAGCGACTGACGATTTTTTCTCAACGGACTTGCGGAAGTTGGTAAACAGCTCGGGAATTTGCTCAATGCTAAATGGGAGATCATCTGGGTGATAGAGAGTATTTCCCCAAAAGCGCTTTACCGATATCTTAATTTGAGACAAAGCTTTTTGCAATGCTGCTTCGACAGCTAATTCTTCTGAAGTAACCTCACCATGAAAGTAGACAGCAGAAATTTCTAACTCTTTCGCTAAAGATGGAATGATTTTTTCTGGTAAACCCCGACGCACTATCAGATTACTACCTAGTTGCGAGAGAGAATTTCGCAAATCAGCCACAGCTTCGAGTAAAAATTGCGATCGAAAAGCACCAGTTTTAGGGAATCCAAAAGAAGTTTTGGCAAATTGTCTCTCATCAAAGCAGTAGAGTGGAATAATTTGGGCTTCTTGTTGGAGCGCCTGATACATCGGCTTGTGATCGTGGAGGCGCAGATCACGACGATACCAGATTAGAATTCGTTTATTATTCATTCCTAAAGAAGCTTAAGTTTTCTGATTGTTTGATTTGAATCTAGTTACAAGAAAATCTCTTTTTTGGAGGTGCTTAGTTTTTCTTTCTGTAACTCGTTTGCGCCACATTCTAAAACTTGATGATTTCATTTCTCGTCGCATCAGAGCAATAACTTCTTTTTCTTGTAATCCAAATTGGATTTCAATAGCCTTGAATGGAGTGCGATCTTCCCACGCCATTTCAACAATACGGTCAATAGTTGCTAGATCTAAGTTGGGTAGTTTCATTATTAATTGAGATCGTTAGATTATTTTAAGCAAGTTCTGAGTTCAAAAATCGACGAATTAAGCCGATAGTCACAGCAGGTAATTCCAGTTGTGGAGTGAGCCCAACTTCTTCGATAACTTGGAAAGCTTTAATCGCTGTGGGATTCATTTGAGCTAGGCGTCTGCCAATTTCGGGGCCAGTAAACTGAGATTTTTGTCCCCAAAGAATAGCAGTGGGAATGGTCAATTGCTCAATATACTCAGATAGGTCAAAGCAAAGATCTCCTCGGACAAAAGATAGCGCGCTATATTCGGCATTTGGTTGCTTAGCCGATTCTAGATAGGCAGATACTATTTCAGGATAAACTCGCTCAGGGCGGGCAAACTGTCGCTGTTCTAAAAAGTTGCGAATTCCCAACTCATTGGCAACCCCAAAATCATAAATAAAACGATCTAGAATTGGCGTGCTGACTAATTGAGCAAAGAAGCTGCGGGTATAATTTTCTCCAAAGTCTGAAAGTCCTGCTGGAGTTGTCAGAATTAAGGATTTGAATAACTCAGGTCGTGCGATCGCAACTCGAATGACGAAAGCTGCTGTTAGAGACGAAGCAATTACTATAGCTGGCCCGTCACAGCTACTTTCTAAGAATTCGGGAATACTGCTTAAGTAATCATCAATCAGATAGTTGCGTTCCAAATGAGATGATTCGCCCCAACCAATCAAATCGGGAGCTAGAATACGATATTCATGGGCAAAAGCAGGATAAACCTTAGACCATTCGTAGGCTGAGGAGCCGCCACCGAACCCATGCAAGAATACTAATGTTGGTCGTTCTTTTTCCTCAACTTCTTCGCAATGCCAAGGGGCGCGATCGGCAGTATAGTAAACCATCTTGCCAAGGCTGAGGTTTAGTGACTGTTGGCTAAAACCAGGAATATCTAACATATTTTAAAAATTACTAATTTGTTTAAAATCAAGGACTGCGATCGCAAATCCCAAAGTTTACGTGGAATTGAAAGAATTACGACTATGTCAATCTCTTGGTAATAAAACTTATTATTACTAAAATCTTTAGCATCTTGCCAGCGGGGAAGATTGTTACAGATATTAATTTCAGATATCTAAAGGATTTAGCTGCATCATTTGCCAAGTAACAAAAGTACCAATCGGACTCCAAAGTAAATAGGGAACCAACAGCCAAAAAGCCGCAGAAGAAATAGGTGCAATAATTACTGCCAAAATTGCCCCCAGAAAAAAGCCTGTACCTCCAATAATCGTTCCTACCTTAAGGCTACGAGTCTTACACATAACTAATGTATAGAGAGAAATGGTTATTTCCACAAGCAGATAGAAAACCATCAAAAACCAAGTCGATAGATGACCTGGCCCAGCTTGCCAAACGTGATAAGCAGACCAAGCACCACAGATAAAGATAGTTATCCAAATCAAAGGAATTGCCCGTTCAAAAGTTAACCAATTCGGGCGTTTGAGGCGCATAAACCAACGAAAATCTTTAGGGGCCAGAAGTCGATTGAGGGTAAAGGGAACCGCCAAGGTAACAATCCCAATTGCTAACCAGGAAGGAATCATAGTTATTACCTAAGATTTAAGGTTTTATTTATTAGCTTTTGATCGCCGTCGCCGACACCGGTCGGAACAGTATTTTACTTCGTCCCAGCAATCAGCCCATTTTTTCCGCCAAGTAAAAGGGCGATCGCAAACAGGACATATTTTGCTTGGAAGATTTGACTTTAAGCCCTGTCTTGCCATAAGGAATCGGTCAAACGATGGATAATTTGTTAACGCATATTAGGGGTACGGTTTTCACTACCACTAAGCAATTGTTATTAATTTTTACTTTTTGTTACATTACTTAACAGTTGGATAAAATTTTAAAACCCATACATATTATAAGAGGCATTCTAAAGCCATGACATACACTACCGACAGAATCACTCAATCCACTAATGTTCTTGATGTAGTCTCTACAGTTCAAGCTACGATTAATACCCTCAGCACTGATGAACAATTGGGTTTGTTTTGGGTCATCTACGAGAATCTAGGTGGTGCGATCACTCCTGCGGCTCCTGGTGCGGCCAGAGAACAGTTTACTCAAGGTTTATTAACAAAAGTTAAAGCTCTGTCCTACGAAGAGCAACTTCAATTCATGCGCGACTTGGTAAATAGAATCAACAACCCTTTAACTCGTTCCTACGGAGTCTTTACGAACAACAATAAATTGGCTTTTTGGTATCAGCTAGCAGAAGGCATGACTACGGGAGAAATCGTTCCCGTTCCTGACGACTATAAATTGTCGAATGCTGGACTAAGCGTCTTCAGCCAAATCACTAGATTGGAATTTGGTCAACAAATTACACTACTACGTAAATTTGTAGTAGGGATGGGCGTTGATCCTCTTGCGTAAAGATATAATCAAAAACTATGCTTCAGACTAAAACTAAAGAGATTACAGCTTTCAAAAGCGAAAATCCTGCGATTGAATCTTACTTTTCCACTCTCAATCAAGGGCAGTTCAAGCTGACTGCTGCCCTATTTTCTGACCAAGGACAACTAGTTCCACCCTTTGATAGCCCTGTTGTGGGACAACAAGCCATTGCAACTTATCTCAGCCAAGAAGCGGCGGGCATGAAGTTTCAGCCTCGCTCTGCAACTTCTCACGTTTTAGCTAACGCAAAGACAGATGTTGAGGCGCGGGGTCAAGTGAGCACGAGTCTTTTCACTGTAAATGTGGTCTGGAACTTTTTACTTTCTCCCCAAGGTGAAATCGAACTAGTAAAGGTTAATTTAATAGCTTCTATGCAAGAACTTTTACGGATCAATCCCCAAGGTTGGCAAGACATTTAGGAAAATCTCTTAGGCAACCAAAGATTTTTCCCAGGATTTGGAGAGGAGTTGACGACTTCTCTCAATGTCTTGAGGATTAGCCACCCAATCTGCATGGGCAGTCATTAATAAACTTTCTAGCGCTTCGCGATCGCACAAATGCCAAACTTCTGCTCCCAAAAACTCGTCTGCTATGGCATAACAATTGGTTGCTACACAGTGAATTTGGGTTTCTTTGTTGTAGGTGGGCAAACTCAAACTCTCTCCTGGAACTAAGGCCCGAAAGTTGAGAACTGCCTCTCGGAACTCTTGTTTATCAGAGGTTAACAATCCCGCAATGTTCGTAGACAAATTCTCGTCTCCATTAATGCATATCCAGTAACGACGAACTGGATCAATTGCGAGCAACCAAGGTGAATTGTCATCCAAACGATAGCGGGGAGCTAAACTGAGTTTCATATTATAAATATTTATACTTGTTTTTTATGTGCTTGTTTTTTATTTTGTTCTAGCAAAGATTGTCGTGCTAGATACATTTTTTAAGATCAAGAAAAAACACAATTATTTCAACCATAAGTTACAAAACTTATCTTTCATCATTTATATTGTTAAGTTGTATAAACTAATAAGCCCTGAAGTTTTTTAGAGGCGAGGAGTATTTTCTACAGGTAATTGAGGTATTAAGAGCGGCATGCCATCTTGAGTTGACACTTCATAAAAAACCCGACTCTCTCCAGAAGCACAGCATAAAGCATCATCAGGACTATAGCGGTTAAAGGAAGCATTAATAAAGCCATCTCGATAGAGATTAAAATCAAATAGACTGCCATCAGTACGAGAATCCATCGGAATGGGCGATAATGTCCCAGCAAAGTCTCCGTTGGCAAAAACAAAAACCTGATAGTCTAAAGGGCGACACATGCCATCAGCATTGGCCATGCCCATGACAATTGTGGTTGTACCATAAATTTGCGCCGCCCCGGTTAAAGTCCAGCCTGCGGCTCCGACTAGTTTATCTTCTGGTAAGACAGGGTTACGAACAGTATGCTGGCAGTTGGGGAGATTACTTCCATTTTGAGGGGGGGCTTGGGGAATCGATACCTTAGCAGTATTCCAATTGACATCCCTGTTTAGCCAGTCACCGCTAGGATCAGTCTGTGCCATTAGAGAACTGGAATTCAGCAATATTGTGGTCAGGGCAAGCGAACCCGAGATGAGATAGGGAAAAGATTTCATATGTCGAGAATCTATTAGTTATGTTAAATTGACTCCTAGTTTTTAGCTTCGAGTTTTAAGCTTTAACGGGGCTTCGCCCTTGAAGGCAGAGGGCAGAGGGCAGCGGTGAGACCCCGCGCCGCCGTCAGGCGCAAGGGAACGCTCACCAAGAGAGAGGGCAGAAGG
>NZ_ALVZ01000045.1 GCF_000332055.1 Xenococcus sp. PCC 7305
CAGTTATCAGTTATCAGTTATCAGTTATCAGTTATCAGTTATCAGTGCCTAACGGCACATTTCCCTTCTGCCCTCTGCCCTCAAAATGCAACCAAAGGAAATTGCTCACCAGCTAAATAAGCATCAAAATTCTGTTTAAAATATTTCCAAGAAGTTATATTTTCACTATCCATAATGGATTTTGGGGCATCTTTGTATAAAGGTAGACGATGATTGAGCTCATCTTGTAACCATTGTGGTAGATGCTCAACTTTCTTAACTTTTTTCCCGTGGGCACTATAAATCAACTGACCTGGTCTATCACCCATTTTCATCCAAGGAAGCCAAGGGCCAATGCGATCCCAACTTAAAATCACTTGAGAAACTTCTGCTATTTTTGGGTCGAAAAGCTCATCATTAGGGACTGTTAGTTTAAATAACTCAGTTGCTTGATAGATCTCCTGAGGGCTGTATTCGATAAATCTCGGATCTCCTGCCAAGGGATTAGGATAATTAGTAAACAGGTCAAAGACAAAAGTGCTCGTATGTTCATTGACAATCGCGGGAAAATCACCTTTAAAAAGTCCTTGAACAGGATTATTTGCCACATGGGCAACGGGCAGAATCTCCCCAGTCCAGGGATTGTTCCAACGATGTAAGATTTGATTTGTTTCAGGATCGAGATAATAAGTCAACTCACGGGAAGCAAAATCCCAGCTGTTATCCTCTTGGGGTATACAACGGCTAACACTGATGCCGACAATTTTGAAAAGATGTTTTCTGCGCTCATTAGGAATCAAGCCATAAATAGAACCAGTCCATAATAAAAAAGTCGATTGGGATGATAAAGAATTACGAGTTTTCACCCAACAAGAAACATCTAATGGTTGTTCTTGATCAACATGCTGAATTGTCTGAACCATAGGTTTTTCCCCAGAAGATTAGTCTATTTTGCTAAAATAAGCGTTTGCTATATAGTACAATTGGCGGTCTTATTGACTATAGGGTAAGGGTTTTTGATGAAAAAAACATCCTGGAGATGATTTGGTTTTTTATGATCTAGTCGAGACAGATGTTAGGTTTTGGGTTTTGGGTTTTAGGTGACAAGGGGTCATAGTTTGATTTAAAGCTCATCATTTTTATCGGAATTGTAACTATAACGTTGCAATTTTTATCAAAGATTAATAATGATCAGCAAGAAATTAAGTTATAAAATTACTTAGTCAGACATTGAGTTTGTCTTAGATTGATGGATAATCTTTTATTAGATTAAAAGTTACTATTTTGTAATATAAACTTGTCAGAAATAGCAATATAATCAGCATAGTTTATAGTTATTTATGGTGTGAGTTGTTGATGGGAAACCATTAACAAGATTAGTTGATTGTAATATTTTGCCACATATGGAGTGACAATTATTTGGGGTTGCTTACTAAGTTCTCAAGCAATCTGTAATTGTTGTTATTTCTACTTGGTAAGGATTAGCTTACTCATTTACCAAATAACATGAAATTATCTTTATTGCGCTCTAATACTCCAATTATATTATCTTTTTTTCTCACAGTTGGTTTAGGTTTGCTCCCCGAAATAATCAATCCTAAATCTGCGTTGAGTGCGGAAAAGATTCGTTTCGTCTACGGAATGTTCAATTGTTCTCTATCAGTAGAAACTCTCGAAACCTATGCCACAACAGGAGAAATTACCGACGAGTTTAAATTTTATGCCAAGTTTTTAGATGAAGATACTTTAGTTCAGTTGCGTCATTGGTTACAAAAAAAGTTTTATCGCGATCGCGTTAGTATTTACCGCTATACCAAATCGAATGAGGGAGAAGAGATATTGCAAGATATTGGCTCAGTTGTGAGTACTCATTCCCAGCGCAATGGTTTTTATGCTTTGCGTTCTGCGGTGATTCAAGCGGCAGGAGAAGGGGAAAGCTGGACAATTTTGGATGTGATCGATGAATTTCCCACAGATAACCTTCAGATTAATACTAAGGAATTATTTAAATTACAAAAATTTTGGAACGAGTCTAAGAGCGCTGATTCGGGAGAGTGAGGGGAATAGGTAGTAGGTGTTAGGTTTTAGGTTTTAGGTTAAAACCCCTAAATATAAAAAGAAAAGATCTTACGCGATCTTTTCCTTAACAATTACAAAAACTTAGGTTCTAACCTAAACGGGGTTTAAATCATAGACTTAAGCAACTAGACTAGTTGTTTTAACTTCCTCTAAAATGGCAAGAGCTTCTTCAGTTTTGAGCCGTGCACCCAAGCTAGTGACAAGCTTAGCGGAGGCCAGAGAACCCAAACGTCCTGCTTCGGCAAAGGTCATATTATTGGTTATGCCATAGAGCACACCAGCAGCAAACATATCCCCTGCACCAACAGTATCGATCGCTTTGACGGGGAAAGGAGCGATATCGATCAGGTTTTGACCGTCAAAAATCATTGAACCTTTGGCTCCCAAGGTGATGGCAAAACCCTTGGATAAGGTTTTGAGATAGTCGATAGCCACGGTAAGATCTTCAGTTTGAGCAAGCCCTAGAGCTTCACTTTCATTGGCAAAGATAAAATCAACACCAGAGCCAATGATTTCTAGTAGACCGTCTCGGAAAAACTTCACCATATTGAAATCAGCAAGGGTAAAAGCAACTTTTCTGCCTGCTGCTTGGGCAACTTCTCGGGCTTTAATAGCTGCTGCCTTACTATGTTCTCCTGTTACGAGATAACCCTCGATATAAGTATACTTAGCATTGGCGATCGCTTCAGGTACGAGCTCTTTTTCGGAAAGAGCACCAGAAATTCCCAAAAAAGTATTCATGGTGCGATCGGCATCAGGAGTCACAAAAACCAAGCATTTTCCGGAGATGCCAGTTTCAGGTTCGTGGTCTTCTAGATTAGTGCCAACCCCACAACGAAGTAAATCTTCAGCATAAAATTTCCCTGGTTCATCATTGGCAACTTTACAGGAATAAAAAGACTTACCTCCAAATTGACTTATCCCGATTAAGGTATTCGCAGCCGATCCACCACAGGAGCGTTTTTGAGAATAGGCTCCTAAATGACTAACAATCTTATTTTGACTCTCCTCATCTAGCAAAGTCATTACACCTTTATCAATTCCTAACTCTTGGAGAACCTCGGGTGAAATTTCAAATTCAATATCTACAAGAGCATTTCCAAGACCGTACACGTCATATTGTGTCATATTGATAGTTATCTGAGTGGTAAGTTTAGTTGATATCTTTTTCTTAGAGTAAACCCTTGGCTATGCCAATGGGACAGGATAGTAACCTATTTGAGGATAGTAACCCACTTGAAGAAACAAGTAAACATTTGGCATTTTCCCCAAGATAAACCCTTACAAACCTGAATTGACCAAGGTATTTTTCATAATCAACCTAGATTCACCGCATTTTTCACTTTTCAAACTCGCGAGTTCCTTATATGAGTGGAATTTATCCGAAGGTGTATCCTTTAGGGCATCAGGATCACTCGTCAATTTTCAATTTTCCATTTTCTTCATATTCTCGCCAGATTTGTTTTGCTAGTTGCTTCATCCGGTAATGTCTTTTGACCCCCTCATAGTTATAACGATTGAGATTATTCTCAACGATGAATTCTTCCATATAACGAACTCTTTCGCTGGTATTCGGGTGGGTAGAAACCCAAGCAGGACGCTCAACATAATCTTCGTCTTGTTCGTTCAACTCCTGTAACTGTGCCATGAGGTTGCGCACGCCATCGGCGGCATAGTCAGAAGCAACCAACATTCTGGTACCAAAAATATCTGCTTGTCTTTCCATCTCTCGGCTATAGTTCATCACAATCAAATTCCCCGCAGTCCCTCCAACATAGGGCACATATTGGGTAATATTAGCCGTGAGACTTCCTGAAGTTGCCAGTTGAAACCCGTGGGACAAGACAGCATGAGCCGCTTCATGGGCCAGTAGTCCAGCTAGTTCAGCTTCGGAATCGGTATTGAGAATGATCCCTAAATTGACGAAGACTTTTCCTCCAGGAAGGGCAAAAGCATTAATGTTCTCGTCCATGACAATATAAAATTCAAATTCAAACTCGTCTCTACCCGATACCGCAGCAATTCTCTGACCGACTTCTCGAACATAATTAAGTAGGTCTTCGTTCTCTACCATCGGTAGTTGTTTTTGCGCTCGTTTAGCGAATTTCGCTCCTAGAGTAGATTCCCCTTGCAGCAGCAGCACAGTAGTATCGATCGCAGAAATTGGGCCAAAAATATTCCCTGTGAGAGCAAACCCCACGGCTCCGGTGATCGCATTGCCGATCGCATTAAAAGTTAATTTTTCGCGAATCTCACTTTTGAATTCTTCTAAATATTCGTCGGCTAATTGGGTGAATTCTGCCGCCTCGGGAAGTTCGGGATAAAAAAGGGCAAACTGCCGCGAGGTAATTGACGCCTCAAGCCATTGCTCCGCTCTCACATCTGAAGCAATTTTTGCCCGCAGTAATTCGGTATTCTTGGGATATAGACTAATAGCCCTATCTAATACGGCTAATGATTCTTCTTCTTTTTCGTAGTCTAAAAGTGATTCGGCGTAGGTTATATGACCAGGAATAAATTGCGGTTCGTTCTCAACTAGTAATGCTAGAGGAGTTAAAATTTTGCTTTCTAATCCCTGAGCTTTTCCTTCTTGGTAAACCCGCCAATAAACAGCGGCTCCAGGACTTAGTTTTGTCGGATCATTATTGGCTTTGGGGAGAATTTTGCTAGGGTCTAATTCCCTATGCCAAGGAGTTTTCTCTTCTTGATATATTTGAGCAGCAGTTAGTCTATTTCCTGTTTTAAACAGATTATCTGCGATTGATAATTTATGGTAACGAACTACTTCTTCTGGCGTTAAACAATCAATAGCTTGGGTACTTTCCTCTTTCTCTTCTATCTCTTCGTTCTTGGCTGCTTCTGGGTCGTCAGATTCTGTGGCAATTTCTTCTGATTCTTCGATCTTAGATTCGGTTGTGGTTGTGGTTGCTACTATTATTTCTTCTGGTTCTGCTTGAGTATCTGTTGCTTGCTGTTTCTCTTCTGTGATTTCTGATTGGGTTACAAGTTCTTGATCAGAATCCTCTGGACTTGTTTGAGAATCTGTTACTAATTCTGTGGCTGGACATTGGACAAAGATGATTGCTTCCTCTACTGCCGATTCTTCTGCGTCAATAACCTCAGTCTCGTTAGGTTCGAGATCTGGTTCCGCGATCGCATCCCCCTCAAGATCTGATTTGACCACTTCTGTTGTGGCAGTTTCAGTGGTCTCGCTGTGGGCAAAGCACTGAGCGATCGCTAAATTTGTAATGGCAAAAATACTGAGGAAGATTGATAATAAGTTTAGATAAAGTTTCATAACAATTAGTCTCTTTCTAATCTATGGCCAGAGGTTATCGATCAATTATTTACGAATGCTTTACTAGAAGAATTAAGCATGAATAACTACTATTTATTCATTCTATCGATAGTAAATATAATTTATATAAATTTTGAGTAAATACATCGAGTTAGTATTTCTATTCTGTTTGATTAAACTAAAAAATTAGATCTTAGATTTTTAGGTTACCAATGAAATTTTTATTCAAATTATGCTTGATTATTCTTTTAAACTTAGCTCTTGCTGATACGGCCAGGGCAGAAATAGTCGATATCACGCTCCTCCAGCTCAATGATATTTATGAAATTGCCCCTGTTTCTGGAGGTAAAATTGGCGGACTAGCGCGGATTGCTAGTCTAAGACAAAAATTAAGCTCAGAACATCCTCATACCTTTACTATTCTAGCGGGTGACCTATTGAGTCCGTCGGCCTTGGGCACTGCCAAAATTGACGGCGAGGCGATCGCAGGAGCTCAAATGATTTCTGTGATGAATGCCGTGGGGTTAGACTTTGCCACCTTTGGTAATCACGAATTTGACCTAACCAAAGAGCAATTTTATCAACGTCTAGCCGAGTCACAATTTACTTGGTTGTCTCGTAATGTTTTTGATGAGTTTAGACGGCCTTTTCCTAATGTTCCTTCCTCAATCATTCTCCCCGTGAAAGGAGCAGAAGATGCCACGATTAAAGTTGGCTTAATCGGAGTCACTATTGATAGCAATCAGACTGATTATGTGACCTATAAAGATGCGATCGCATCAATGAAGCAAGAAGTAGACAAGATTAAAGATCAAACTGATATCATCATCGCAGTTACCCATCTAGCCTTAGCTCAAGATCAAAAATTAGCCGCAACAATTCCCGAAATCGACATTATTTTAGGAGGCCATGAACATGAAAATATTCAACAATGGCGAGGCAGTGATTTTACGCCGATTTTTAAAGCAGATTCTAATGACAGAACAGTTTATATTCACCAACTTAGTTACGATACGGAAACTAAAAATTTAGAAATTACCTCTCACCTACAACCAATTACGAATCAAATTCCTGAGCAACCAAAAGTTAAAGCCCTAGTTGACAAATGGTTACAAAGAGCTTTCGATGGTTTTCGTCGTCATGATTTTAAACCCGAACAAGTAGTTACTATTTCCCCTGAACCCCTAGATGGATTGGAAGTGAATGTGCGCAATCATGCCACAAACTTAACGGATTTGCTCACCCAGGGAATGTTGGCCGCTACAAATCGAGAAGCTGAGCTTGCGATCGTTAATGCTGGGGCAATTCAGATTGATGATCTGCTGTCTGCGGGAAAAGTGACCCAGTACGATGTACTCCGTATTATGCCCTTTGAAAGTCAGATAATCTTAGTCGAAATGAGAGGTTCACTCTTAGAAAAAGTTTTAAACCAAGGTCTAGAAAATAAAGGAACGGGAGGATATCTTCAGACGGCTGGAGTTAGCAAAAAGCAATCAGGAGCAAGTTGGCTAATTAACAATGTCACTTTAAACCCTGAACAAACCTATAAAATTGCGATCAACGATTTTTTGCTGACAGGAAAAGAAGATGGCTTAGATTATCTGACTCTAGAAAATCCTGAAATAAAGTTCCTTCGAGAAGCAGAGGATATTCGATTTGCTTTAATTCATCAGTTACAGACATTTCGGGCAGATTAGGGAAGTCACGGAATGATAGGATTATCTTTTGCAGATATAGGGAAAAGCTAGAGAGAAAAATTATGGCAGAAACTTTAATGTTCAACGCTCTGCGGGAAGCCACAGACGAAGAAATGGCAAGAGATGACACCGTATTCGTTTTGGGCGAAGATGTCGGACATTATGGTGGTTCTTATAAGGTTACAAAAAATCTTCATGAAAAATATGGTGATCTAAGAGTTTTAGATACTCCTATCGCAGAAAATAGCTTTTGTGGCATGGCAGTGGGAGCAGCTTTAACTGGATTGCGCCCTATTATTGAAGGCATGAATATGGGTTTTTTGCTCTTGGCATTTAATCAGATTGCCAATAATGCAGGAATGTTGCGCTACACTTCTGGCGGTAACTTCAAAATTCCCATGGTGATTCGAGGCCCTGGTGGGGTTGGTAGACAATTGGGAGCAGAGCATTCTCAAAGATTAGAGGCTTATTTTCATGCTGTGCCAGGGTTAAAGATTGTGGCTTGTTCTACAGCTTATAATGCCAAGGGTTTGCTTAAAGCAGCAATTCGAGACGATAATCCTGTATTGTTTTTTGAGCATGTTTTACTCTATAACCACAAGGAAGATTTACCCGACGAGGAATATATTGTCCCTCTAGATAAAGCTGAAATGGTTCGTCCAGGGAAAGATGTGACTATTTTAACTTATTCTAGAATGCGTCATCATTGTACTCAGGCGGCCAAAATGCTGGAGAAAAAAGGATTTGACCCAGAAGTTATTGATTTAATTTCCTTGAAGCCTTTTGATATGGAAACAATTAGTGCTTCGGTCAAGAAAACCCATCGGGTGATTATTGTCGAAGAATGTATGAAGACTGGTGGCATTGGGGCTGAACTTGTGGCTCTAATTAGCGAACAGCTATTTGATGAGTTGGATGCGCCTGTCTTGCGTTTATCTTCTCAAGACATTCCCACTCCTTATAATGGGGCGTTAGAAAGACTGACAATCATTCAGCCAGGTCAAATTGTTGAAGCTGTGGAAAAAATGGTAGCGATGCAAGTCTAAATCAGTGAACAGTTGTTTGGCAAAGCGATCGCGCTGTCTCAGGTTTTGTGCGATCGCTGATTAGGGCTAAGAACTGAATCAAAATAATTAGACAATAATTAACAAAGAATTAAAAGAGGTTGCCGAGAGGATAAAGTAAATGCTGTTAGGGTTTAAAACAGAATTAAAAGTAAATAATACACAAAAAATTCTGTTAGCCAAACATGCAGGAGTAGCTAGACACGCCTGGAATTGGGGTTTAGGTTTAACCAAGCAAATATTAGACAATAATAAAAATAATCCAGAAGCCCTAAAGGATACCGCTTCGCATAAAACAATAAAATTCCCCACAGCTATAGATTTACATAAGTGGTTAGTAGCCTTAGTCAAACCAGAATATCCTTGGTACTATGAAGTATCAAAATGTGCGCCTCAATATGCCCTAAGACATCTGAGAAAAGCTTG
>NZ_ALVZ01000046.1 GCF_000332055.1 Xenococcus sp. PCC 7305
ACCTCTCTAAATCTCTCCTGAAAGGAGAGACTATATTGTTCCCCTTCCTGTAGGAAGGGGTTAGGGGTAGGTGGCGCAAGGGAACGCGCGAGTTTAAAAATTAAAAATTAATAATCTTTGTCCTTAGATTGGGTACAATCTGCCTTAATTTTAGGTAAAGTTTGCTCATCACGAATTCTATAACAAACAACATTTATGGCAAGTCAAAAACCCGATAGCAATTTAGAATCTAATGAATTTAATCTCTGGAACTTTAAACCCTGGTGGTGTCAGCCTTGGTCGATTATTTTGACAGGGGTTGTAATTATTGCTGCTAGTTGGTTGGTGCTCAAAATTCTTTGGCTAACTATCTTAGTTGCTATTCCTATTTTATTATGGTGGTTTTATTTTCTAGTAAAGTATCCACAATTAGCGAAGGAAGCTTATAGTAGTTCTCAAATTAGTGAGATACGCTAGTACCGCTGCGCGGAAGTCAAAAGTTTTCTTCTCACAGTGGTTTCAAGCTTTTTGCATGGGTGTTGTATTGACGCCCGCGGTTGATATTCCTGTTGTTCTTGCTGGATATATTCATTATCTTTGCTTCGCAGCACATACTGAAATCCTTTTCTATCAAGCCAATCAGAAGACAACATTATCAAATTCTCTATCTCCTAAAGCTACTATGTAGATAAGTAGTTTCTCTATCTATAATAATTGTATTGCTTGTTGCTACTCACGTAAATAAATTAGAGAGAAAACCGTAGATGGCTCGGGCTTCCCTATTCATTGATGATGAGTTACCCTGAGATACAATGAGAGAAGTCATATCATAAAAAGAAAAACTAGCGGGGACAATATCAGGAGACTGTTAAACGCATGGGAAAAGTAGTTGGCATCGACTTAGGAACAACCAATTCTGTAGTCGCCGTCATGGAAGGTGGCAAACCTGTCGTTATTGCCAATGCGGAAGGAATGAGAACCACGCCCTCTGTAGTGGGTTTTAGTAAAGATGAAGAACTAGTAGTAGGTCAACTAGCAAGAAGACAAACTGTACTCAACCCCCAAAATACCTACTATGGTATTAAAAGATACATGGGGCGCAAATATAGCGAGTTGCAGCCAGAATCGAAAAAAGTTCCCTATACTATTCGTCGTGATGAAATAGGCAATATCAAAATTCGTTGTCCTAGACTGAAAAAAGAATTCGCCCCGGAAGAAGTTTCGGCAATGATTCTGCGGAAATTAATCGAAGAAGCAGAACGTTATTTAGGAGAAAAAGTTACTAGTACCGTAATTACCGTACCAGCTTATTTTAATGATTCTCAACGGCAGGCCACTAGAGATGCCGGAAAAATTGCCGGTTTAGATGTTTTAAGGATTATTAATGAACCCACCGCAGCCGCCTTGGCCTATGGTTTAGATAAAAGAAGACCCCAAACAATTATGGTCTTTGATGTTGGTGGTGGAACTTTTGATGTTTCGATTCTTGATATAGGGGACGGTGTATTTGAGGTTCGTGCCACCAGCGGGGATACTCAGTTGGGTGGGAATGATTTTGACCGACGGGTTGTGGATTGGTTGGCCCAAGAATTTTTGGAAAAGGAAAAAGTTGATCTCAGAAAAGATCGACAATCTCTTCAAAGACTTACAGAAGCGGCAGAAAAGGCCAAAATTGAGTTGTCGGGAGTAAGTGTCACCGATATTAATTTGCCATTTATTACCGCAACAGAAGATGGACCCAAACATATTGAAACTAGATTGACTCGCGCTGAGTTTGAAGAGCTTTGTGGGGATTTAGTCTCCCGTCTGCGTCGACCTTTAAAACGGGCTATTTCCGATGCGGGGGTGACTCCAATGGACATCGACGAAGTAGTCCTCGTGGGAGGATCTACGAGAATTCCTATGATCCAAGATCTGGTGCGGAGCTATATCGACATTGAACCGAATCAGAATGTCAATCCTGATGAAGTGGTTGCCATTGGAGCGGCTATTCAAGCAGGTATTTTGACTAATGAAGTCAAAGATATTTTGTTGCTAGATGTGACGCCTCTATCTTTAGGTTTAGAGACTATTGGGGGAGTCATGAAAAAATTAATTCCCCGCAATACGACGATTCCCGTGCGACGCTCTGACACTTTTTCTACAGGAGAAAATAATCAAACTGTAGTCGAAATTCATGCCCTCCAAGGGGAACGGGAAATGGCTACGGGAAATAAATCATTGGGAAGGTTTAAACTAACAGGTATCCCGCCAGCTCCCAGGGGAATTCCTCAAGTTCAAGTATCTTTTGATATCGATGCCAATGGTATTTTGCAGGTAACCGCGCGCGATAAGACTACGGGAAGAGAACAGGGTATTACAGTTCAAGGAGCCTCGACCCTGAGCGATGCTGAAGTGAATCGCATGGTTAAGGACGCCGAACAGTTTGCGGATCAAGATCGAGAACGGAGAGAAAGGGTAGAAAAACGCAATCGGGCTAAGGCTTTAACAGACCAGGCACAGCGCAGATTAAAGGAAGTTACCCTAGACTTTGGTAGTCAATTTGCTAGTTATTATCGTCGTCGTATTGATAGTTTATGCGAGGAGGTTCTAGAAAGCTTGCAAAAAGATGATGAACGGAGTTTAGATCGTTCGCAAGCAGATTTACAGGACACTCTTTATGAACTTAATAGAGAAGTTAGATTGCAGTATGATGACGAAGAAGATGAGGATTTCTTTGGGGCAATTCGCAAAACCTTCCTCGGAGATGATCAAGACCGACTAGACGAAGATTATAGTTATGATCCTCGGAGAGGAGATTATCGGGACAATAATTTTGCCGCTGGATACCAGGATAACCGCAGTCGGAATTATGGTTATCAAGATAATTATTCGGGTAATGCTCCTCGGAGTTATGGGGGAACTTATCAAGATGATTACTCCGATAAATATGACGATTCGCGTCGTAATGTCTATGGGACAGGGGGTTATCAAAATAATGGCCAAGACAGCTATGATCGCTATGGGGATTCGCGTCGCAATCTAGGTAATCAGAATAATAGAGATGGT
Source organism: Xenococcus sp. PCC 7305 (assembly GCF_000332055.1). Classification (GTDB taxonomy): domain Bacteria; phylum Cyanobacteriota; class Cyanobacteriia; order Cyanobacteriales; family Xenococcaceae; genus Xenococcus. The sequence continues at coordinate 3,028 of NZ_ALVZ01000046.1, forward strand.
TCGGGCTACAATAACCCTGCTTCCAATGGGGGCATGGAGGATCGCAAAACGGCTCCTCGCGATCGCTATGGCAGTTCTCAAAATGATGTCAATCGTCGTTACTACAGCAGCGGCGATCGCTCTCGCAGTATTCCCTATCAAAATGATTGGGATGATGAAGATGATGAATGGTTCTAGAATTGCCACTCACATCCTTAACTTATTCTCTTCCAAGGACGTGACATGGGAGGTCATTACACAACTGACTAGTTGCCAACTAATAACTGATAATTGATAACTGACAACTATAAAAGATGCAGAATTTGCGAAACTATTATGAAATTTTGGGTGTAACGAACAAGGCTTCCAGCGATGAAGTGAAAAGAGCTTATCGCTCATTAGCCAGAAAGTATCATCCAGATCGCAATCCGGGAAATAAAGTTGCGGAAGAGAAGTTTAAGGATATCAATGAAGCTTATGAAGTGCTTTCTGATGCGGTAAAGCGATCGCAGTATGATCAATTTAGCCAAGCTTGGAGCAAAAAAGGTGGTGACAAAAACTCTCGCTACAGTCCTTTCGATCCCTTCTCTTCTAATAACGACTCCAGAAGGAGAACGGCAACTGCTGAAAGAACTAGTCAAAGAGTAGATGTTAAGGATTATCGCCCCGGAACCACCAGAAGAGCAAGAGCCGCAACTCGTCCTTCGGGGCGAGATATAGAGGCGAAATTAACGCTTCCTTTAAGCAAAGCTTATCGCGGAGGTCGAGAGCGCATTCGCCTAGAAGATGGCAGATCCCTAGAAGTCGATATGCCACCAGGTATGTTCGATGGCCAAAAAATTCGGCTCAAAGGACAGGGGATGAACGGCGGAGATTTATATCTTAAGATAACCGTGGCACGTCATCCTTTTTTTGATGTCCAAGACAGTGATATTTATTGCCAAGTTCCCATTACTCCTGTCGAAGCTGTTTTAGGTGGGGCGTTAGAAGTTCCAACTATTGATGGTCTGGTGAAAATGACTTTGCCTCCGGGGGTTCGTTCTGGTCAGAGATTACGTCTGGCCAATAAAGGTTACATTGGTAAAACTGGCGATCGCGGAGATCAATTAGTCGAAATTCAAGTAATAACTCCCAGGGAGATTACCGAAAAAGAAAAAGAACTCTATCTTAAATTGAAAAAAATAGAGACTTTTAAACCTCGTCAAAACATTACTAAAAGCTTGTATTGAAAAAATTATAAAAAAAAATAACTCCAAAAATGACTCAACTCAATACATCAAAAACTACAGAAGATTTTCTCCAACAGGGTAAAGCTTTCAAAGATCAAGGTCTGCTCGATGAGGCCATATCCGTTTATCAAGAAGCTCTAGAATTTTATCAAAATTCCCATGAGTTGTATCATTTTTTGGGGGAAACTTTCGCCGCAACAAATAAATTAGCAGCAGCTGTCGATGCCTACAAACAAGCGATTGCAATTCATCCGCAATCTCATTGGTCTTATCATTGTTTATCTTTGGCTTATTTGTGGCAAAAAGAATATAATGAAGCGCTTGAATGTTGCGAAAAATCAATTCAGATCGACCCGAGCATTCCAGCTTTTTACAATCAAATGGCTTCGGTTTTAAATAGTCAAGGAGAGCTTGAGAAAGCTAATATTTTTTACCAAAAAGCCTTAGAAATTGCATCCCATCGTCAAGATTTAAATAATATTACCCGAGAAAATATTGAAGAACCCATAGAAAAGCCAGAGCAGGAGCGAAGCAACAAGCCGAGAGAAATATCGCAAAAAAATCAGGAAGTGACTTCTACTAAAAATCTAGAGTGTGATTTTCAAGGGGTCTTAGAAGAGATTGATGGTTGCCTGCTTAAAGGTTATTCCTGGAATGTTCGAAAACCTGATGAAAAACAAATCCTAGTTATTTATCAAAACAATCAAGAAGTTTTGCGCTTTGCGGCAGATCGTTTTCGAGAAGATCTCAAAAAAGCAGGAATTGGTACGGGAAATTATGGGTTTGCGGTTCGTCTGCCTCTAGATGTTTGCCAGGCTGCTCCTTTTAACCTGAAAATTACCGTAGCCGAATCGGATTATGTCCTAGAAAAGAGTGCCATAAGATTTGAATATAATGACACATACAAAACAAGTTTTCAGGGTTTTTGTGAGCCTTTTACCGATGAAATTATTCTCAAAGGATGGGCATTAGACAACGAGAATCTAGATAGAAAAATCAGTCTATATGTCTATGAAAATCATGTTTTTCTTTTCAAATTACAAGCAAATGTTTATCGTGAAGACATCCATCAATGGAAGCAAGGAGATGGACATTATGGTTATTGGAGTCAACTTCCAGATGATTTTTTAGATAATAATGGACTAGGCAAAAATGAACATCAATTGTCCATCTGTTGGGGAAACTCCCCGATAGAATTGAGTAACTCTCCAGTTGTAATTGAAGAAGCTGCATTTCTGAGTTCTCTATTTCAAAGGACTAGGCAAAATTTAAACGAATTAGTCAAAATTACGGATGAGTTTTGGGCGAGAAATTACTGATAAAGGTTTATTTCTTGATGGAAACTTTACCCAATAGCTATATCTCTTGGGGTAAGCTTGAAATTATAAATACTACAGTTTGCCTTTAGAAAATAGCTCATAGTAAAAATGTCCAACGATCGTCTAGTCAAGCCCATTGGGGAAATTCTACAAAATGCCGGTTTAGTAAGTCCTTCTCAAATAGAAGTTGCGCTACACGACCAAACCTATTATCAAGATATGCGAATCGGAGAAATTCTAGCTTTGCGAGGATGGATTGAGCAGTCAACAGTAGATTTTTTTGCGCAAGAATGGGTTCGTCTACTTAGGCAAAAAGATGGCCAGCCTTTGGGTTTTTATCTTAAGAGAGCATCGCTGTTAACTGAAAAACAAATAGAGATGATTCTCGCCGAGCAAAATCAAACTTGTTTACGTTTTGGGGCAACTGCAGTTCTCAAGGGCTTTGTGAAAAAAAATACTATTGATTTTTTCTTAACTAATTTATTTCCTGAGCAAGCCATATCTTCTTCTTATATCACCAGAACTTTTGATCGGACAACCGAAATAGTCGACCCTAGCGATTATTATAATAATGACGAAACAATATCCCAAGAAGATATAACTTATTGGGTCAGATTAAGTGAACAAAAAATTACATCTGGGGCTTGAGAAACATTTTATATCTAGTATTAAGTATTAAATATTATTTGCCAATACAAAAACGGCTGAAGATGCGATCCAAAACTGATTCTGTGACTTCTTCCCCGGTCACTTCTCCTAAAGCTTGAACTGCTCCTCTAAGGTCAATTGTCCAAAAATCTAGAGGTAAGTTATGACTGATTGTTTCTTGGACTTGGGCTAGGGAAACCTTTGCTTTGGTGAGAGTAGCTGCTTGGCGTTGATTAATAGCAAAATCTGAATTAGCAGCGGCAACTTTTCCTGTTTTAACAAAGTCTAAAATAGCAGTCTCAAGATGATCTATTCCCTGATTAATAACTGCTGCGGTCATGACTTTTTGGGATATTTCTGGAGGATAATTGATCGTATTCTCTACAGTAAGATCGGTTTTATTGATGATAAGAATCAAGGGGCGATGCTTGACTTGAGAATAAATAATTGTATCTTCTGCTGTCCAGCCCATTTGGGCATCAATGGTAAATAAGACTAAATCGGCTGATTCGGCGGCCTTGCGCGATCGCTCCACGCCAATTTTCTCTATTTGATCTGCGGTTTCCCGAATTCCTGCTGTATCTAATACTTGAATTGGAATACCTGCGACGACTAAGGTCGATTCAATTACATCACGAGTTGTTCCTGGTAAATCCGTAACGATCGCGCGATCGCTTTTGCTCCAGGCATTAAGTAAGCTTGATTTACCCACATTGGGGCGACCAACAATTGCGACTTTCAAGCCAGTTCTGAGTAATTCGCCTCGCTCTGCTGTGTCAATAATTTGAGTTACTTGCTCTAATACTTCTTGGAGTTGCTGACGTACGAGATCAATATCTAGAGGTGGTAAATCATCTTCAAAGTCAATCCTAGCCTCGACTTCCGCCAAAATATCTAAACAGTGATGGCGCAATTCTCGAATTGGTTGAGCCAGTTTTCCTTGTAATCCAGCCAAAGCGACTTGAGATGCGGCATTAGATTGGGCAGACACCAATTCGGCAACGCTTTCTGCTTGAGTAAGATCAATTCTGCCGTTGAGGAAGGCTCTGAGGGTAAATTCCCCTGGTTGGGAGAGCCTTGCTCCTTGTTGGATACATAATTGTAAGACTCTTTGCACAGGGATAATTCCCCCGTGACAGTGAAACTCGACAATATCTTCTTTGGTGTAGGAACGAGGCGCTAACATTAACAATAATAAAGCTTCGTCCACAATTTCCTTGGTCTGAGGGTCACAAATATAACCGTATAATATCCGATGAGTTTCCCAGATTTGCTTTCCCGGGGCAGTGAATAATTGCTTGGCGATCGCGATCGCTTTCTCTCCTGACAAGCGAACTACTCCAATACTGCCTTGTTGGGCCACAATAGCAGTTGCGATCGCAACGATGGTTTCTCCTTGAGTTGTCGGCATTAAACAATAAAACCTAATTGTAGAAGATTTAGACCTTTCAGCTATTAAAAGTTTTTAACAGTATGTCTAACCGAATCAAATTCGTATCGCTGAGGGAAATTTGTTTCACCATAAAGATTAAAGGTAATGGTGGGTTCTGTTCCTAATGGTTCAACACTGTGAATCGCATCAGGTAGAAAACCAATGATATCTCCAGGAATCAAGTTGTATTCGTCTACTAATTCTATTTTATGGGGATGTTCCTCATTAGGAGCGCGTTTCCAGAATCTATTTTTTTCCTGCCCATCCATGAGGGCCACAATTCCCCAAGTAGCATGATTGTGGATTGGGGAGATATTCCCTGGTAACCAAGCCACCGTTTGAATTGTAATCGGATAATCCAGTTCTTTATAAAGAGTTTTAACCGACCAACCAACTTTAGGATTGGGAGTATGATATTCCATTTGTAGCCAATAGGAACTCATGAGCAACTTTCTGACTAGAGGAAAAATAGCCTTCAAGCGATCGTGATCATCGGGAACCTGGAGTAAAACATCTTCTAGATCAGTCAAAAAACGATACAGTCGATAGGGTCGCTCTGATAGTTCTGGGTCTACCGTTTCATAAGTTCGACGGGAACCATCATTACCAATAATCCAATTACTATATTCTCGCTCATTTGTCATAGCTGTCATTGCTGGTTCTGTTATTTTTTGTAAGCAAATAAAAGAACTATGGGAAAAAGGTTAAAGGTCAAGAAAAAGCCTTTTCTCTTTAACTAAACCCAACTTGATTGTTGATGATGAAGTACATCAAGTTTGAGTTCATTCCCGCAGTAGTTCTAGTGCCGCTTCGCGGAAGTAATAAGTAATAAGTAATGAGTAATAAGTCTTGATACATCGGCTTTTTGCTCTTCGTTGATAGATAGCTTATTTACGCCCGCGTTCACTAGTAGTTTACCAAGTTAATTATTACAGGTGAATATTCTCCCTAATTCCCCATTTCCCTAATTCCCCATAACTTAAACTTTGAAGGCAGACGGCAGAGGGCAGACGGCAGAAGGTT
>NZ_ALVZ01000047.1 GCF_000332055.1 Xenococcus sp. PCC 7305
GGGCGTAAATAAGCTATCTATCAACGAAGGGCAAAAAGCTGATGTATCAAGACTTATTACTCATTACTTATTACTTATTACTTCCGCGCAGCGGCACTAGTTAGTCCATAACTATGTAGTTGTTGTAACCACTGACAATCGAGAACATCGCGTTCTTTCTCGCATCGTTCATTTCATGCTTACCGTGAGACTGTTTTTTTGTTTGGAGTGAGATCGCTAATGATGCCTAGTAAGGTATTGATAAATAATATAATGCCAAACATTTCTAAAAGTTCTTCAAGACTAGCAAGAAAAGCATGAATAAAATCTTTTTCCCCCCGAAAAAACTCCCAATATCCACCAATTATTTCTAGACCTATAGCACCTAAAATATAAATCCCTGCCGATAGCAAAAATAAAGAACGGACTCTTTTATTTAGTCTTTTTAGGAACTGTAGGTACACCAACAAAAAAACTGTTATAAATGCAATTCCAATAAAAATCCAAGCATCTTTATAGAGAGGATTGTCTTGGTCTAGGGCTAAAATTTTCCGAGCATACTTCATCTCCTCATGATAAGAAAAAGCTTCATCTAAAGCTAAATATACAAATGTTAAAGATAAGCCAGCCCACTCATAGTAATAACAATCTCTACGCTTTAAAAATGTAATTATTCCTAAAAGTACCGCCGAGTAGAAAAGTATAAATGAGGAAAAAAAAGCAGGTGCATTTAACTCAACGTTCAAATTAAAATGAGATAGAAACTTAAGGGATTCAATATCACCTAATAAATAGCTATTAATAATATATAAAAAACCTAAAATAAAAAAGAGCAGAGAGAGAAAAAATAAAATTTTTGTTGTACGATACACGGAATATTTTTGTAATAAAAACTGCAGCATTAATATTAATTGGTTTGGCATTTATTTATAGCCAATGTACAGTAAGTTTTCTGTCTTTGGGTAAAAACTTAAGTAATATTTGCGTAGTATTTGTTTCCATCCTAGGTCTGAAATAGTTTTTCTATAAGGATTGGGAGTTTTTCTGTTCTCTCAAATTGCATACCAAGCATTCCCCTTGTTGTAGATTGCGACCATTCTATTGGCTATTCCTGATATGAAAGCAGCTCCGTTAACTGTCGCTGCTCCTGCCGCATCTAATTGAAGAGTAATTGCTCTATTAATGTGAAAAACTTCGTGATTGCTGATCAGGTGATTATTCGGTTGCCCAAATACCATAACCTAGTATGCGAGCATATTCTTGGGCATGAATAAGATCTTGACTATATTTGTTGGGATATTTGCTATTAACCATCACATAGCCTTCTTTTAATAACTCTTCGCTCACTAGGGCATCATTATGCCAGACATGAGTTAAGAGACGATTATAGGGATCTCGACTCTCTGTTTCCAGTTCTAATTGCACTGTGCCATGATTTACCAACTCTGCCAGTTTGTGCTTAGCTGCTCTCTTTTCCGTGTCGGCAAGGGAGTTGGGGAGTTCTATCCCTACTATTCTTGCTCTTGTCAATTCTCCTTCAAACATTACTTCCAGCGTTTGTCCGCTGACAACCCGTTCCACCTGAACAGAAACCAAATTCAGAGTCGAATTCCCTCCATAACAGCCCCAGAGTAACCAAACACAAAACCCACCGACAAAAATATCCCTCAGAGTCTTCAATGTTCAACGTTATCCCTTATCCTTTAGCTCCTTCCTCATCCTTTATCCCTCATCCCTCATCCTTATAGATTATTCCTCATCAAGAGGTAAGCCGAATCGAACTTTGCCCTTCGCAAAGAAACGGCCAAATTGAAGCTCATAGACTTCATCTTCTTCTTGGGTTTCTACTTCCAAATCAGAACGAGCATAACTTACACATAATAAGGCGTAACCTTGTTTTTTCAGTTCTGGAGAAATTCCCATCGCTTCTGGTTGCTCTAGTTCCCCGGAAATAACTTTTACCGCACAGGCTGTACAAGCTCCGTTACGACAGGAAAAAGGTAGCGTAACGCCTTCTTCCTCTACGCTGTGCAAGATATAACGATCATCTGGAACCGCTACTCGGTGCGTTGCTCCCGTTGTGCGATCGCGTATTGTGATTTGATGTAATTTGCTCATGAGTTGATTATATAAGGAGCTGAGGGGGATTGAATTTAAAACCAAAAATATTTTTCTTTAAAGTTGGAAAACCCACCCTTGCCATGTATAATTGGAAATCGCGGTGTCTGGAGAGATGGCCGAGTGGTCGAAGGCGCAGCACTGGAAATGCTGTAACGGGGCAACCTGTTCGAGGGTTCGAATCCCTCTCTCTCCGTTGGGTTTGATTGCAAGTTGCATAATTAACAAATAATAAAGATATTTAAACTATGTCCGGATATCGGAATCTTTCGGGGAGATTTTGGTATATTCCTAATGATCAATAAAATATTAGCAAGTATCTAGACTATTATTTTATGCTGCCTTCGTTTAGACTACTCTTCAAAAGAGTAAGTTCAAAGCTTGGCTTAGGTCAAGCGAAGGCAGAAGGAGGAAGGCAGATGGCAGAAGGTTTTTTGTTTGGAAGAGGCTTGAACCTCACCCAAACCTTGTTCGCCCATCAAGGGCGAGGCTTGTGTCCTAAGGGGATAAGTTAGAATTATTCCCTCTGCCTTCTGCCCTCTCTCTTGGTGAGCGTTCCCTTGCGCCTGACGGCGGCGCGGGGTCTCACCGCTGCCCTCTGCCCTCAAGGGCGAAGCCCGGTCATAATGAAAAAACATATCTTTTGTTAACTTCTCATTTTCAATAAATAAATACAGTCAAAACAATGTCTACAACAACCTCAACAGAATTGGTAGCTCAGCTCAAAACTATTATTGCTGAAGATCTAGATGTCAATCTAACCGTAGAAGAAATTGACGATAATGTCTCTTTGTTCGAAGAAGGCTTAGGTTTCGATTCGATCGCAATTGTCGAATTCATCTCTGCAATAGAAAAGCATTTTGATATTGAATTTGACGATTCGGAATTAGATCCTGAAAATTTTAAGAGTCTCCAGGTATTGGCCGACCTAATTGCGGGCAAAGTCGATGCTTAACTACATAACTATCCAAATATAAGCACAAATAAGCTAGCAATCCACCATCGTACCTCCTGTATCGATCTAAGGATAGTTACTTAATCATAAAAAATTTAATCATTAAGTATTTATGACTCAAACCTCAGTCACTAATAGCACCGAATCCATCCAAGTATGGGATTTAGCAAGGGATACTGGTGTCGCTTTGATTATCCAAGTTGGAGGAGTGAGTCTTACTTATTTACTACAAGTCGTTCTCGCCCGCTGGATGGGTCAAGCTGAATATGGCATTTATGAGTATGTGATGGCATGGTCTCTTTTGCTGGGGATTTTTGCCGGGCTTGGTTTGGCTCGTACTAATTTGAGATTGATCTCAGAATATCGTGTCAAAGAAGACTGGGGACGTTTAAGAGGTATTTTTAAGGGAAGTTGCCTCATTGTAATAGTTGCGGGTTGTCTGATTTCCCTAGTCGGTACAGGAGTGCTTCTGCTAATAGATCCAGAGCGTAGTTTTACTTATACAACTCCTTTGTTGATTGGGGTCTGGCTGATTCCTCTCCAGGGATTAGTTCAACTTCAACTAGAAACTAGCAGAGCATTAGAAGATGTCACCTTAGCCTATGCTCCCTATCAAATAGTTTGGCCTGTCCTAATTTTATGCGGGGGACTTATTGTGATGGATTCTGATATTCCCATTACGAGTATCCCCATGATTTCTTTGGCTACAGGTCTTTTAGTCGTAGTGGTTTTTGGACAAACATGGTTGGTGGGAGACAAGATCAACCGGGAATATGAACCAGCAGAGCCGATTTACGACTATAAAGGATGGTTTAACATCGCTTTGGTTTTACTGCTCCAAGGTTCATTTATTGTGCTTTTGAATCAAACCGATGTGGTGATGGTAGGAAACTTTCTTGGCCCAGAACAGGCAGGAACCTATAGTGCCGCTATCAAAACCGCTATGTTAATTAGTATTATTTTGCAAACTGTTAATACAGTGGTCGCTCCCGCTTTTGTCGCACTCTATTATCAAAACGATATTTTAGGGTTACAAAAGGTAGTCTCTACCGTCACTGCTTGGATTTTTTGGCCATCTTTAATCTTAGGTATTCTATTCATGACCTTTTCCCATACTATTTTGGGTCTCTTTGGTACAGATTTCCTCGCAGTGGATTGGGAACTAAAAATTTTGGTCTTGGGGAGAGTCTTAGATGCCGTATGTGGCTCTGTCGGTTGTTTAATGATCATGACAGGACATCAAAATCAATCGGTAGTTATTTTTGGAATCGCGGCGGCGATTAATTTAATCTTGAATGCGGTGTTAATTCCGATCTTTGGTAGTGTCGGAGCTGCGATCGCAACTACCGTGTCTTTGATCATGTGGAATATTGCCCTCAGCATTTTGGTGATGAAGTACATTGGGGTTCGTTCATCAATTTTTTACAATTTGTTTCCAAAACCTGAAGTTCAGTCTACATTGTAAGAGTTAAGTTTAAATTATAGATATTATTAGTTTTTCGTTCTGGTGGTGCAAGCGAATTCAAGTGTCTATTTCAGTGATGAGGAGAAAAACATGAGGACTCACCCTAAATCATTTATTCCTGCTATCTTACTGCTATCTTCTTTGGGGTTAACGACCAAAGCCTATGCAGGCCCTGAAACTCAGGATCTAGAACCGGCAACAGAAGTTTCCACGACAACCGTGCCAATCAATCCGGAGTTGGATGCCCAACCTCCTGTAGACCAGGAAATCCCCTGGTATGGACTAGATGATCTTAATGAAATTCCTTCTAGTAATGGAGAAATCTCTGGCTTAAACGATCTCGCAGTGGTCGAAGATGATCCCCTGCGCTTGGATCAAGTAACTAATGTTAATCAATTAAGAGATGTTTCCCCGACCGATTGGGCTTACGAAGCATTGCGTAGCCTAGTAGATCGTTATGGCTGTATTGTCGGTTATCCCGATCAAACCTTTAAAGGCAATCAAGCTTTAAGTCGTTATGAATTCGCTGCAGGTTTAAATGCTTGTTTAAACCAAATTGAACGGCTCATTGCTTCTTCTGAAGCAGTACTGCAAGAAGATCTCGAAACTATCAATCAGTTAATGCAAGAGTTTGAAGCGGAACTCGTAACTATTGCTGGTCGCGTCGATAGTTTGGATGCTCGGGTTGCTTTCTTAGAAGATGTCCAATTCTCTACTACTGCTAAATTACGGGGCTTTGTGACCTTCGGCTTAACAGATTGGTTTTCTGGGGATGGCGACACTGAAACCGTCTTACAAGATGAGGCCATAATGTTTATCAGCAGTAGCTTCACCGGAAAAGATAAGTTGGAAGTGGCTCTACTTGCTAATAGTTTTAGGATTCCTGATTTTGACACGCCCAATAATGGCATTAATGAAAGTACTAGAGAAGGGAATCTCAATGCAGCATTTGAAGATGCTACTGGGGGTCGTGGCAATGTTGTGCAAGAGAATAATTTCCGCCTCTCCACAGTAGAATATACCTTCCCCGTTATTGATCGCGAAAATGTCAAATCATTATTCACTGTCTTTGCTAACAGACGATTTGCTTCTGCTGGGCGAGACATAGGAAATGAATGGTTAGGGCCCAGTAAAACAGTATCTGCTTTTGCTAAACGGAATCCTATTTTCCGTTTAGGGGGAAGAGAAGGCGGCATCCTCCGATTTAAATTCGGGGACAAAGTGCGTTTTGGAGCAAGTTATCAAGGTAATTTTTCCAATAATCCCGATGAAGGTCAAGGCTTTTTTAATGGTAATTATTATATAGTTGGGCAGACTGTAATTACGCCGACTGACAACCTAGCTTTTGCTTTAACCTACGTTAATACTTATACAACTCCTGGTAATTTTAAATTTAGTCGCCGTAAATTTAATCCTAATAGTCCTGGGGGAATTGGTACTGGGCTCGCTAACCGCTTTGATAACGAAGGGGTCTTCTTTGATGAAAATGTTCCCGTCATTTCTAATGCCTACGGTTTCCAAGGATTTTATCAGGTGACCCCTATGATTAATATTGGGGCTTTTGCGACCAAAATTGATTCGAGAATTATTGGTCGTGGGGATGCCGATATTTGGTCCTATGCTGGACTATTAACTTTGAGTGATTTGTTTAAAGAGGGCAATACTGGAGGATTCGTAGTTGGTGTTGAACCTTATCTTGCGGATTTAGATGCTAGGGTTGACTCGAATGAAAATTTCAAGAATGATACTTCTTTGCACATCGAGGCTTATTACCAACATAAATTAAACAAACGCATTTCTATCACCCCGTCCGTGATCTGGATTACGGCTCCTAACCAGAACCGGGACAATGAGGATATTGTTGTGGGCACCGTGCAGACTGTATTTGCTTTCTAACTCTATATAAATTAGTCTAAATTCTTTTCATTCGCGATCGCCGGAAACCTATTCTGCGATCGCGAATTATCTTTTTAAGCATCTTGATGCCAAATCTGAATTTTAAACTTTTGTAACAAAGATGGAACTACTGCATGAATTCTTCACTTGAAGGTAACAGAATTTCAAAATCTGGCTTAATATTTTGAAAAATGTTTAGCAAATCTAAACAGAAACCTTTGCGAGTGAGGAGTTGATTGTGAGAATATCGGTAATTTTATCATCAGGATTGTTGTTTCTCTGGACAGGTAGTACTGCAGTACTAGCAGAGCCATTACTAGAACCTCTGACACTGGATGAGTCGGAACTTCGAGACTATCAGACTTCTGCTAGCTTTCTCGGTGAACCGGAGGAATCGTCCTTATCCCAAGTAACCAATGTCAATCAGTTAAGAGATGTTTCTCCTGGGGATTGGGCTTATGAAGCTCTGCGTAGTTTAGTTGATCGCTATGGTTGCATAGTGGGATTCCCCGATCAAACCTATCAAGGAACTAAACCGCTAAGTCGTTACGAATTTGCTGCGGGTTTAAACTCCTGTCTCAATCAGATAGAACGCTTGATTGCCTCCTCTGAAGCTGTATTGCAAGAAGACTTACAAAATATTGCCCGACTGAGTGAAGAATTTCAAGCCGAATTGGTTGCGATCGCAGGAAGAGTAGATGTCTTAGAAAACAGAGTTGCTTTTCTTGAAGATAATCAATTTTCCACCACCACCACCATGAATGGAGAAGTTGTCTTTGCCCTGGCCGATGCCTTTGGTGGTAACCCGCCGGGGGGTTGTACTATAGTGGGAACCATTGGTGCTGATTGTACCAATCGTAGCGATCCTGATACAGAAACGGTGCTAACTTACACTGCACGTTTAGGTTTACAAAGTTCTTTTACCGGAAAAGATCGTCTGCGCATGTATATGACGACCGGAAATTTTGATAATGGGGGTTTTACGAATGCAGGCTCTCTCAACACTTATATGGCTCGTTTGGGTTACCAAGCCGATTTAGATAGTAATATTTTTCTCGATATTGTTGAATACCGATTTCCTGCTTTTAATGACAAGGTTGCCTTCTATGGTTCAACCTTTGGCTTTGCCTTAAGCAATGTGTTAACGGCTAATGCTCCTTTCTTCGATGTTGGTCGGGGTTCGATTTCTCGTTTTGGGCAACTAAACCCTATTTTGCGCATCGGTGGTGCAATGGAAGCAGGGCTGGGTTTTGATTGGGCTATTGCTGAACCTGTCCGTTTACAAGCTGCCTATGGTACGAGAGATAGTGGGAATCCTGCCCAAGGTTTTTTTGGTGCGGATCATAGTGCTTTAGGAGTGCAGCTATTAGTCCAACCCACCGATAACATTGTCACGGGGATTAATTACGTTAATGCCTATTCTAGCGATGGCACCTTAGGAACTTTTACTGGCAGTGTCAATGCTGAGACAGGTGGTTTATGGTCTAATGCACGAGTTCCAGCACCAGAAGCTCCCGATAATGATCCTACTTTCACGGCTTGTTGTCGGTCTTTCTTGGGAGATCAACCAGCGACAATTAATGCAGTTGGAGGTAGTTTTCAGTGGAATGCCACCAAATCAGTAAATATAGCTGCTTGGGGGGGCTATACTTTTACGAATTTTCTGAACGAACTCCCTGATAATAGAACCATTGATTTAGACGGGCAACCTCCCAATGATGGGATCGGAGCTTCTGCGGGGAAAAAACCCTTTGCTAATTCGGCAACTTTTTCTCTTTCCTTGGGTCTTTCCGATCCTTTTGGGAGAGAAGGGGATGTGTTTGGTTTTATCTTTGGTATGCCTCCTAAATTAGTTGATGGTGGGCCAGAAACACCGGGAACTCCAGTTCCATTCTTCGAACAAGTAATCAATAATGAGAGTGATACTGTAGTAACAGATAATAATCCTAATTTGGATACTTTAGGGGTTGTGAACTCTTCAAGCTCAACTCCAGAAGAATTAGTTGCTCAAGGGGAATTACCAAAAAGAGTCGGAGAAGAAGATGAAGCAACATCGCTACATTTTGAATTCTTTTATCGATTCAAGGTTAATGATCATATTTCTGTTACTCCTGGGTTCTTTTTTGTCACTAATCCAGGTCATATTAAAGATAATGATACCCTCTATGTAGGAACAATTCGGACAACTTTCCGATTTTAAATTGTAAAATTTCACTGTGATTAGCTGTTAGCAGCAATTCCAAATTCAAAAATTAAGAAGTATTTGCAGGGATGAAAGGTTCTGGTTCCGCATCGCCGAGCATAAAGTCGAGGAGATGGTGCCAACTTCGGAATAGTAGATACTTGGACAAAGAGAGGATATCTTGAAAAAAGCCTTTACGAGTGCCTCTTTGAAG
>NZ_ALVZ01000048.1 GCF_000332055.1 Xenococcus sp. PCC 7305
GTAACTGGCATAGTGGGAGAATTAGACTCACCACTATGCCCTGTTCCACTTAAAGAAGTGGAGGAATTTAACCTAAAGGGATAAGTTAGAAGTAGTTTTATCCTTCTGCCCTCTCTCTTGGTGAGCGTTCCCTAGCGCCTTGCAAGGGCGCGGGGTCGCACCGCTGCCCTCTGCCCTCTGCCTTCAAGCGAAGGCCCGTTAAAAACAAGAGTTTCAAGCTGCGTAAGGGTTTGAGAGTTATATAAATTAAGAAGCTGGTGACAGGACTCGAACCTGCGACCGGCTGATTACAAATCAGCAGCTCTACCAACTGAGCTACACCAGCACAGTTATAAATACTAGCAAATTAATTTTCTATGGTCAACCTTATTTCAAGAATTTTTTTAGCTATAGACTATAACCGTTTGGCATTAACATAAATTAAGTTGTATTTCTCTAAATTCATACTTTTTATGTCTGATATCAAAGAAAAATTGAACCAAGATATTGCTAGTGTTAGCTGGCAAGATTTATTGCCTCATGCAAAAAGAGATGTTTTAATTGTCGTTGCTAACCATCTTGATCTACTCGATGTTAGTGAGGCGATCGCATTAGACAAAAAAGACTTAGTTAGCAGTTGGATTGCTCAAAAATTGATTTCTAAACCTTCGACCGAGCAACTTAGTAGTTGGAATGATAATCCTCAACGAGAATTTATCACCTCAATTGTGCAGCCATTCGTGATTGTCCAGGAAACCGAAGTCCCCCACAACGAAGAAAGCTAACTCATTTTTTCTAAGCTGTTATAAGTTAGAAACCACTTGTAGTCTTCTCGATTCAGTAGTATTACCGTGTTAATTTTTTGTAAAGATTGGTTAGTAAAAGTATATTTTTGGAATCAAAAAAAAATAGATAGCAAGAAAACCTTTACATTGTCAAAAATTGGCATTTAAGCTAAATTAATCCTGAATATGATTGTTTGCCATCAATTTTGCTATCTAAAGACATGTATTTTAAAGCAAAGAAATATTACAATTATCTAATGCAATTAATAGTTTTGCTTTACATAAATTAATATTCTTAAATTAAATATAAATAAATATAAATAACGAGAAATATCTAAAAATAAATTAACATAAAAAACTGGTTCAACAGTAAGAGAAGTAAATATACTTAGATTTAAGACAAACCCAATTTGCCTTTGTCTTAACAGAAGAACAAAATTCATATCAGCAATAATAACTATGACAACTACCTTAGATAGAGGACAAAGTTATAGTCCCTGGGAGCGTTTTTGTAAGTGGATTACTAGTACCAGCAACCGTCTTTATGTTGGTTGGTTTGGCGTGTTAATGATCCCTTGTTTGCTCACTGCGACTATTTGTTTTATCATCGCTTTCATCGCTGCTCCTCCAGTGGATATCGATGGTATTCGCGAGCCTGTAGCTGGTTCTCTCATATATGGCAATAACATCATCTCTGGTGCGGTTATTCCCTCAAGTAATGCAATTGGGCTTCATTTCTATCCTATTTGGGAAGCTGCTTCTCTAGATGAGTGGCTCTATAATGGTGGCCCTTACCAGCTCGTAGTCTTCCACTTCCTAATCGGCGTCTTTGCCTATATGGGTCGTCAATGGGAACTTTCTTTCCGCTTAGGGATGCGCCCTTGGATCTGTGTTGCCTATTCTGCACCTGTATCTGCTGCTACTGCAGTGTTCCTAATCTATCCTTTAGGACAAGGTTCTTTTTCTGACGGGATGCCTCTAGGGATTAGTGGGACATTCAACTTCATGATTGTATTCCAAGCAGAACATAATATTTTGATGCATCCTTTCCATATGTTGGGTGTAGCTGGTGTATTTGGTGGAGCATTATTCTCCGCTATGCATGGTTCCTTGGTAACTTCTTCCTTAGTTCGGGAAACGACTGAAACTGAATCCCTCAACTATGGTTACAAATTCGGTCAAGAAGAAGAGACTTACAATATTGTGGCTGCCCATGGGTATTTTGGTCGCCTAATCTTCCAATATGCTTCTTTTAACAACTCTCGTTCTTTGCACTTCTTCCTTGGTGCTTGGCCAGTGGTTGGTATTTGGTTTACGGCTATGGGCATCTCTACTATGGCCTTTAACCTTAATGGGTTCAATTTTAACCAATCGATATTGGATTCTCAGGGTCGTGTAGTTGGCACTTGGGCTGATGTTCTCAACCGCGCTAATTTAGGATTTGAAGTAATGCATGAGCGTAATGCCCATAACTTCCCCCTAGATTTGGCTTCTGGTGAGTCTGTTCCTGTGGCACTAACTGCTCCTGCAATTAACGGTTAGATAATCAATATATTCCCTAACCTGTTTGATAATTGAAATAAACAACGCTCTTTGAATCTTTGAAGGGCGTTTTCTGTGTAGATTTATCGAGTACTGAGGGTGATACTCTATAATTAGGCAATTGCAACAGTTCTTTCTTGAACCGAGGAAAGCTTATGATTTCTTTTTTCGACTTTCAGAAAAGTAATATATTCAACGGCAAATTTGCAAAAATACTTAAAAGCACAATTAAAGTTTTTGTTTTTTTGACAGAAAAGTTGAGCTCTCATTCTTGGGAAACTCATGTTTCTAATGACAATAAGCCCCCAAGAAAGCCTGCTGTTCTTAATGTTGATTCTGTCACAGTGTTTTGGATTGTTGCTGCTTTTTTGTTTATTCCTTTAATTT
Source organism: Xenococcus sp. PCC 7305 (assembly GCF_000332055.1). GTDB lineage: Bacteria > Cyanobacteriota > Cyanobacteriia > Cyanobacteriales > Xenococcaceae > Xenococcus. The sequence continues at coordinate 2,694 of NZ_ALVZ01000048.1, forward strand.
TGACTGGTTTGTTGTCCCAATAAAAAACAAGATAAATTTATACTCTTTAGATATCTCTCATGGTTACAAAGGTAGAATCTGCTGACTCTGCGGTCGAAATTATTGAATTGACCCCAAGCTATCGAATCCCAATATTTCTAGTGGCATTTGCGATTCCTCTAGCAGTTGTTAATGTTTGGCTTGCTATCGGACCCTTCGTTTTTGGCTTGTTTCTGATGTTTCAGACGATCGCAATTCGGTTGAAATTTACGAATCATGCTCTAGATGTATATTATTCAGGAAAACAAATTCGGAGTTTTCCCTATCAAGAATGGTCTAATTGGCGGATTTTTTGGCAACCCGTGCCAATTTTATTTTATTTTCGCGAGGTCAAGAGTATTCATTTCTTGCCAATCATCTTCGATCCGAAAACCTTGGTTAGTTGCTTAGAGAGATTTTGTCCTCAACAAGAATTGGGTAATGGGTAAAATAGGTGATGCTTGGAGTTTCTTTATTCTACAATGGGAAACTGTTCGATATTCGCATATTATTCACAAGTAATATTTTTTTTGCACTCTGAAGTAATAAGTAAGTTTTATCTATCTATGAATTCTGAAGTACCTCAAATTCCTGAATCAGAACCAACCAAGGAACCCGCAAATCTCGGATCGTCGTCAGATGCTATCGATGATTGGAATGATGTTGGAGAAGTGGCACAATCAATATCAGAAGATCCTGAATCCTTGGCTGATATGTGGCAGGAAGAGGACGAAAAGATAATTGATACCTCAGTGGAAGAAAATATTACGGAGCTCCCTGGATCCGCGGTGGAGCTAATTAGCGATGAAAATTTAGCAGAAGAGTCAGGTTCTAGTTTAGAAGGTTTGGAAGTAACTTTGGAATCGTCTCCACAAGAAATAAGCGAGCCAGAATTAGTGCCAACAGAAGTTGTCCCAGAACAAAAAAAGCCCGAATTATTTACTGATACTTGGTTGGATGAATCGTTAAATATTGAGGAATCTGCGGGATCTTCAACAATTAACGAACAGACTGAGGAATTTACTTCTCAAATAGCAGATTTAGAACAAAAAAAAGCAAGTCTCATTGAGGAGATTCGTCTTCTTGAAATACGCAGAGAAGAGGCAATATCCCAACAAGCTCAGTATTTGCAAAGAACTTTAGAGCAAATGCTTGAAGAAGGGATGGCTGAATTGCGAGAGCGTAAAAATAATACCTTGATTGATATTGAAAAGTTGGAACGCCGCCGAGAGAGAATCCACCAGGAAATGCGAACCAACTTTGCAGGAGCATCTCAGGATTTGGCAGTGCGCATCCAAGGCTTTAAAGAATATTTGGTCGGCAGTTTACAGGACTTGGTCACCGCAGCTGAACAATTGGAATTGGCAGAAAAAGAAACGCCTGCTCCCTCCAGGGAAGCTAGAGGAAATCGAGATACTAGAGATAATCGGGGTTTGAGGGCGTCCCGGGATGCTAGAGACAGAGGTGCCAAGGGTTCTAGAGATACGAGATCGGGTGAACAATCTCCAAGAAGAGGTCAAAGATCTTCTCCTGCTCAGTTTACGGACCAAGCATTTGCCGATCAAACTAGGAAAATTAGTCAAATTTTAGAACAATATCGGACTAGTCCCGATTATTATGGCCCCCCTTGGCAATTGCGCCGTACTTTTGAACCTATTCACGAGGAAAGAGTCAAAGATTGGTTTTTTGTTAAAGGTGGACGAGGGGCAATTAAAGGAGTCGGTTCTCGATTGCAAAATATTTTGGTTACTGCGGCGGTTATTTCTATTTTGTATCGTTTGTATCGCGATCGCTGCAGGATATTGGTTTTGGTGGATACGCCGGAAAAATTGGGGGAATGGCGTCGGGGATTACAAGATTGCCTGGGGATTTCTCGGGGTGATTTTGGCTCTAATCGTGGAGTTGTTTTGTTTGAATCTGCAGATGTCTTGGTGCAAAGAGCAGAACGCTTGTTACAAGATAAGTTGTTACCGTTAATCATTATTGATGAGACTGAAGAGTTGGTTAATCTTTCTCTGCTTAAGTTTCCTCTTTGGTTGGCTTTTGCCGCAGAATCCCAATCGAAAACTACGGGGTATCTTTATTAAGTAATAAGTAATAAGTAATAAGTAATGGGTAATAAGTAAGGGGTGATAATTGTTTATGGGGATGGCTATAGTTACTGTTTTTTTGTTGGTGATAGTTGCTTACCTGTTGGGGTCAATTCCTACTGGTTATCTGTTGGGCAAGTCTCTTGCGGGAATTGATATTCGAGAACATGGTTCCGGTTCCACAGGTGCTACTAATGTCCTCCGAACTATTGGAAAAAAATCTGCGATCGCAGTACTGTTAATCGATATGCTGAAAGGCGCGATCGCCGTATTGCTTGTCAAGCTAATTTATGCCTATTCCCCTATCGAATTACTACCCACAAGTTGGCAATTATGGTTAATTGTTACTGTCGCATTAGTTGCAATTCTTGGTCATAGTAAATCTGTTTGGCTAGGTTTTACAGGGGGCAAATCTGTTGCTACGAGCTTAGGGGTTTTGTTTGTCATGAATCCACTATTAGCTTTAGGCACTCTAGGAGCTTTTGGGATTACGATCGCGGTTTCTCGGATTGTTTCGCTGAGCTCAATTGTTGGTGCGATCTCCCTTAACTTATTGGCAATTTTTGTTGATGGCTCTTTGCCCTATATTATTTTTGCAGCTTTAGCTGGGGGATATGTGATTTTTCGTCATCGCAGTAATATTCAACGTCTCTTGGCTGGGGAAGAACCAAAAATTGGACAAACGGCTAAGTAAGGGATGAGGGATGAAGGATGAGGGATGAGGACAATACCTTAATGCCTAGCTTACTTATTACTTATTACTTACTACTCTATTCATGTTGAAGCTATATCATCATCCATTGTCGCCAATGGCCCGTAGGGTTTGGATCACATTACTTGAAAAAAATATTCCCTTTGAATCCATAATAATTAACTTAGATGGGGAACAATTTAGATCGGATTTTTTAAAACTAAATCCTTTTCATCAAGTACCAATAGTTGTCGATAATGAATTACGAATTCTTGAATCACTGGCAATTATTGATTATATAGAAGCTAAGTATCCTCTTCCTTCTTTGCTACCCAAAAATCCTGAGCAATTGGCAAAAGTCAGAATGGTACAAATGCTGAGTGAACATAAAGTAATTCCTCAGTTATTTCCTCTTATTGTTGAACCAGAAAAATCTCGTAAATTAATTAAATCCCGAAGGCAATTGCATCGAGTTTTAAATGTATTTTCTGAGCTATTAGGTGATGACGATTATTTCGGTGGCGATCGCTTTAGTGCTGGCGATATTGTCGGAGGGAATGGAGTAATTCTGATTAACAAATTAGGTATTAGCTTGGAAAAGTACCCTAATCTTTTAGCCTGGTGCGATCGCTTAATGCAACGGGAGGTTTGGCAAAAAACTCAACCTAACGAAGCAGGGATTGCTATATTCAGAGAAAGAATGCATGCTTTATCTCAAATGAAACAAGGAAAAAAAATGTTTATTCGTAAAATAAAGTAATCTGATTTAATTTGATCATTGCCTTATTAAACAGTCAAAAAATAATTCAAATTTGATTTGGTTGCCACCCTGTGAGAAATCCCACCTCACCCCTTAAAAAAGTTGCCGTGGGATTTCTCTGAAGACTTACTAGTAGATCTAAGCGGAAATACAACAATCAGTCAAAAAACTCTTGACTCTTGAGTTTTAACTTCCCCCTAGTAGAACTAGTAAATTACTCCCCAATTACGGGTGCAGTTGTCGAAACAATAGAAGATGATTCCGAGGTTGCAACGGCTTCTTCAACCAAGCTAGGCAAAGAATCACGTAACAACATAGTCAGTTTATGAGTAGTCGAATCATAAATCTGGGTAACAAATTTGGGATACAAACCAATACCAATGATGGGGATCAGTAAACAAGCAATAATAAATACTTCTCTAGGTTCAGCATCAATTAGTTTGGTATGTTCGACCAATTCTTTGTTTTCTGGGCCGTACAGTATTTCCCGTAGCATTGATAGTAGATAAATGGGAGTTAAAATTACCCCAACCGCCATCAAGAAAACGATAATAATTTTGAAAGTGTTGCTATAAGCATCACTAGTAGCAAAACCGACAAATACCATTAATTCTGCGACAAAACCACTCATTCCTGGCAAAGCTAATGATGCCATAGAACAAGTTGTCCACATCGCGAAGATTTTCTTCATTTTCTGACCAATTCCGCCCATTTCATCAAGCATCAAGGTATGGGTTCGATCATAGGTAGCTCCTACCATAAAGAAGAGACTAGCTCCAATTAAACCGTGGGAAATCATTTGCAGCATCGCCCCACTGGTTCCTAAATCGGTAAAAGAGGCAATCCCAATCAGAACAAACCCCATATGAGAAATTGAAGAATAAGCAATTTTTCGCTTAAGATTTCTTTGGGCAAAGGAAGTTAATGCTGCATAGATGATATTTACAACCCCTAAAATGACTAATACTGGCGCAAAAAAAGCATGAGCATCGGGTAACATCCCCGCATTCATGCGCAATAGGGCATAACCTCCCATTTTTAAGAGAATTCCTGCTAGTAACATATGGGCTGGAGCTGTAGCTTCGCCATGGGCATCAGGTAGCCAAGTATGGAGGGGAAATATCGGTAGCTTCACTCCATAGGCAATCAGAAAACCACCATATAGTAATAACTGTAGATTAAAAGAATAATCCTTAGCTGCGATCGCACTCATGTCGAAAGTTACAGTGTCTCCATAAAATGCCATGGTCAAAGCAGCAATCAGGATGAAAAGTGAACCTCCCGCGGTGTAGAGAATAAACTTTGTGGCCGCATAAAGTCGCTTTTTCCCGCCCCAAATAGAAAGAATCAGGTAAACAGGTACTAATTCTAATTCCCAAGCCAAGAAAAATAGCAACATATCCTGCACTGCAAAAACGGCAATTTGTCCGCCATACATTGCCAGCATCAGGAAATAGAAGAATTTTGGCTTATAGGTGACAGGCCAAGCGGCCATCATCGCCAAAGTAGTGATGAATCCTGTCAAAAGGATCAACGGCATTGACAAACCATCAGCGCCCACCGACCATTTCAGATCTAATTCGGGGATCCAAGTATAACTTTCGACTAGTTGTAAATCTGGATTGGAAAAATCGTAACCGTTATAGAAAGCGTAAACAATAATTGCAAAATCAATTAAACCGATAACGAGAGCATACCAACGCACTGTTTTTCCGTCTTTATCGGGGATAAAGGGAATCAGCAACGAAGCTGCAATGGGAAATAGAATACTGGTAGTTAACCAAGGGAAATCTGCCATATGTAGATTTAAAGATGATATAAGTTACTTTTCTTATTCAGTCTTTCTACATGATCCAAGGTAATTTTGGGGATCTAGACTTTCTTAACAAATTGTTTAGCCCATGGGTAATCTTGCTCAATCAGGCAAAAAAAATACGCGTCAAACAAATGACGCGCCCCGTATAGAGTTACGAGTTAGTAAAACGCAAAATAATCTAGTCGCTCTTTTATCGTTACATCTAATTTTGAATCTAGGGCCGGCTTCATGTAATCTCTATTAAATAGCAAGATTATATGTGGTTTTTGCAAAGTATAGAAGATTTAGGTTTTAGGTTTCTTTTAGATTTGAGTCAAATTTGTTGAGTTACCATATTGGTTGATGTGATTGAACTAGCTATCACCCAGAGGAGATTATGGCAGTTAAAAAGCAATTTTCCAGTTTTCAAGAACTGCTAGAATCTTCTAGCACGCCAGTCTTAGTTGATTTTTACGCGACTTGGTGTGGCCCCTGTCAAATGATGAGTCCTATTTTGGAACAAGTAGGAGCGAGTTTACGTGATCGCATTCAGGTAGTGAAGATCGACACAGATCGCTATCCCACCATTGCTTCTCAATATCAGATTCATGCTTTACCGACTTTGGTCTTATTTAAAAATGGCCAACCAGTAGAAAGAATCGAAGGTGTGGTGAATACTAATCAATTAGTTCCTCATTTGGCTAGCTTACTTTAAAACGAAGGCAGAAGAATGAAGGCAGAAGGCAGAAGGTAACTGGCATAGTGGGAGAATTAGACTCACCACTATGCCCTGTTCCACTTAAAG
>NZ_ALVZ01000049.1 GCF_000332055.1 Xenococcus sp. PCC 7305
TTTATCCTTCTGCCCTCTCTCTTGGTGAGCGTTCCCTTGCGCCTGACGGCGGCGCGGGGTCTCACCGCTGCCCTCTGCCCTCTGCCTTCAAGGGCGAAGCCCCGTTAAACATGATGATTAGGAGCTATAACTAAATGAGCTTTGTTTCCGAACTACAAAAACTTCTCATTAAAGATAAGCAAGTTTATAATTTGTCTCGAAATAAAGAGTTCGCAGAGTTTAATTTTGTAGGATTCAAAGAAACTGCGACAACAATAGATTTCGTAGCTTTTGTAAGAGCAGATAAATTAACTGAACAGCAGATTGTTGATTTGCGTGACTCGTTTTTTAATATTACACAAATTGTATCTTATGATTTTGGATTAAAACCCTTAGCGAGGAATCCCAATGGTCTTTTATGTTTTGTATTTGAAGATAGTCTACCGAATCAATTAATTAATTTTATTAAGAAGCAAACAAAGATCTCTAATTTTGCCAAAAGTGCTGTTATTGTTTCCTGGGCAATAGACCTTAAAAATAAGCAAATTCATACTCATAACAATCCAGTTTCAATTTTTCCACCTGTATATATTGTTGAAGGATGGGTATTTCCTGGTTTAGACTATCTCAAGTCTTTTGTGTCTGCCTACAAATATCCATCGATGCAGACAGATAATGACACTGCGATACCCCTGCAATTTTTTAAAAGGCTAGAGCAAAAAACCAAAGAGATTGAGGAAATAATTCAAACTAATCCTAAATATCAAACTAAGTATTATTCTGAAGATAATAAAATATCTATAATAATTCAAAATATTACTATGACCAAAAAAGAATCCTCCAAGGTTAATATGAGCTTCAATGCTCCTGTCTATGGAGCTGCTGGCAATGTAGAAGGCAATCAAGTAATTTATCCTTCAGAACCGAAATAAACTTTAGTGCAAGCAGCAGAAGAGATCCAAAATCTGCTCAAGCAACTAGAGCAAACTAATCCAACCAACAAGACAACAGAGCAAATGATGGTGGCGGCAAAAGCTATTGAAAAAATTGAAAATAATCCTTCATTAAAGGAGAAAATAATTAATGCAGCTCAAGAAGCTGGGCTAGCAACCTTTGAAAAAGCTCTTGACAACCCCGCAGGTGCTTTTATTACAGGTGCAGTTCGAGGTTGGCTCGAAGCTGAAAATAAGTAGAAATTAGGTGTTCGGTTGACCAGATTAAACAGTAAGATATCGATTGACTAGAGTATCGGTGAGCTCGGGTGTCATTCCTTGGGAAACGATCGCGCCCTTGTCCATGATAAAAAACTTCTTAGCTAACTGTCTTACAAAGTCTATTTTTTGTTCTACAACAATTACCGTAATTCCCTTCTCTTGATTAATTCTCCTCAAAGTATCTTCAATTTCCTGCACAATAGACGGTTGAATCCCTTCTGTCGGTTCATCAAGCAACATGATTTTGGGATTACACATTAATCCTCTGGCGATCGCAAGTTGCTGTTGTTGTCCCCCACTGAGTAATCCGCCTTGACGCGATAGATGTTCCTTGAGCATCGGGAAAAACTCAAAGATCTCCGAGGGAATTCTTTTTCTACTTTTTCCCGCAGCACTGAAGCCCAATTTGAGGTTATCTAACACCGAAAGATAGGGAATAATTTCCCTACCTTGGGGAATATAGGCAATCCCATAACGCGATCGCTTGTAGGTGGGAGTTTTGGTAATATTTTTATTGTCGAAAATAAGATTGCCTTTACTTAATTTGTTAAGGCCAATAATACTGCGCAGCAACGTAGTTTTCCCCACGCCATTGCGGCCCAAAAGACCAACCATATCTCCTTGATTGACAATCATATTGACATCAAACAAAACAGGAGTTTGTCCATAACCAGCAGTTAGATTTTGGAGTTCAAGCAGCGATGTCAACTTGTTCATCAATTTTTTCTCTTCCTAAATAAACTTCAATTACTTGGGGATTATCCTGAATTTCCTGTACAGAACCTTCAGCTAACTTTTCGCCCTGGTGCAGCACCACAATTCTTTCGGCAATTTGCTTCACGAATTCCATATCATGCTCGATCGCCACCACAGAATGGTTTTGAGCCAAGGATTTAATAATCTCTCCTGTGGCATAGGTTTCTTCTGGCGTCATGCCGGCTGTAGGTTCATCGAGTAGAACTACCGTGGGATCTTGAGCAATGACCATGCCAATTTCGACCCATTGTTTCTGGCCATGGGATAAAGATGAAACTTTAGTTGCCGCATCATCTAGCAAGCCAATGCGATCGAGAACATCAATAATTTTATCTCGCTTTTTTTGAGTTAATTTAGCAGTGATTGAATTAAGAATACTATGGGTTCCTTTTAAGGCTAATAAGATATTTTCAAATACGGTTAATTCGTTATAAACATTGGGATTTTGAAATTTACGACCAATTCCCATCCGAGCAATTTCATAGGGATTTTTGTTGGTGATATCTTTACCCTGGAAATAAACATTTCCCGAGGCCACAGGCGACTTCGAGACGATCGCATCTAAAAGCGTGCTTTTCCCTGCCCCATTGGGCCCGATAATTGTCACAATCTCGCGATCGCCAACTTCTAGGCTCACACCTTTTAAGGCTTTAAACCCAGAAAATATAACTTGCAAATCTTTAACTTCTAGTATTGAGGTCATGGCTAGTAGTAGGATTGATAAAATTGAAAATTGAAAATTAAAAATTGATGAGATTTTTAATCTGCCCAGGAACGCGCGAGTTTGAAAATTGCTTCTACTAAAGCACTAGCTTCGCGTCGTCCTCGAATGGGGAAAAAAGTGATTCTTCGGGAATTTAAACCATCTGCCATCTGCCATCTGCCTTCATTTCTTGCTTTTCGAGGCAAATAACTTGGTAACCGAGCCAACTAGACCGTCAGGAATAAACAACACAACAACTAAGAGTAATACACCAACAATTAATTGCCAATCTTGTGTCACTCTTTCGGCATAATTTTGGACTTGACCTAATAAAATCGCAGCAATCACAGGCCCAATTAAAGTTGCCCTACCGCCGATCGCCACCCAAATAACCACCTGAGTGCCAAAGGCCACAGCCAAGTATACAGGGGATATAAAGCGATTTAAAGGAACAAATAATCCTCCAGCTATCCCAGCTATCCCAGCAGAAAGCGTCCAAATAAAAATTTTGAAATTGGCAACATCATAGCCCAGATAAGAAATTCGATTTTCGTTTTCTTTGATTGAGCGCAAAATCAAACCGAAGTTGGATTGGGTCAGCCACCAACTACCCACTAACACCAGGGTAGTAAAGAGCAAAATCATCCAATACAAGCCATTTAACGGGATATCTAAGCCAAAAATACTGAGCCGAGAAACATCAGTAATACCATTAGTTCCTCCAGTGTAGGCTTGCTGACTAATAAAGAAGGTCGTCAAAGCCGAGGAAATTGCCAGGGTGATAATCGTAATATATACACCACTAACTTTAGATCTAAAGATAAACCAGCCGATCAGATAGGCAAAACCCGCGGGGACTAGCACCATTGCGATCGCAGCAAAAGGAAAATATTTTAAGGGTGCAATGAACCAGGGTAATTTTTCGAGGCCATTCCAGACCATGAAATCTGGTAAATCGATACCGTAAGTATTGCCTTCTGCCGAAAGATTTAGCTTGAGATAATAGGCCATAGCATAACCCCCAAGAGTAAAGAATACTCCATGGGCAAAACTAAGAATACCTGTAAACCCCCAAACCAAATCTAGAGAAACTGCTAAGGCTCCATAGAGCAGTAGCTTAGATAATAAAGAGACCTGAAACTCACCTACTATCAAGGGCAAAACTGCCATAATGACAAAGCTTATGCCAGTAATGATCGCTAATCTAGTAGGGGTTCGCGATCGCGTTGCAATACCAATTGTTGATTGGGCCATTTTTAAAGGATGAGGGATAAAGGAAAGGATGAGGGATGAGGGATGAAGGATGAGGAATAAAGGAAAGGATGAGGGATGAGGGATGAAGGATGAGGAAAATTTTTGATTATAAACTGTTAACTGATAACTGATAACTGATTTACCCGCGTTTTTGGATGGTAAATAGACCTTCTGGTTTATAACGAATCAGGATTATCACCGCTGCTAGGACAATTACCCTAGCGGTTGGATCATTCAAAAGATAGGCCAGGCCAGAACTCGATTCGCCAATCAGAAAAGCTCCAGCTAAGACGCCAATCAATTTGTCTACGCCCCCGGTAACTACTGTCATCCAAGCATCTACAAGATAATCTTGCCCCATGGGAGGAGAAACACTTTTTAGTGACGAAATTACCGAGCCCGCAATTCCTGCTAAACCGCAACCATAGGCAAATGTCACCATATCGACCAAACTAGTATTGACGCCTAAACATTTGGACATCTCTCTATTTTGAGTAACGGCCCTAACCTGACGACCAAGATCAGTGTTATAGAGTAGATAGCCTGTTACAGCAAGCAAGGCGAGAGCAACAACAACAATAAACAGTCGATAATAGGAAATCGCGATCGCGGGGGAACCTTGAGCATCATTCAATAAAGTCAAATTACCCGAAATATAAGGTGGAGATTTCACATATTTGAGCTGGGCTGTAAAAATTAGCTTAATCACCCCCTGCAAGACAATACTCAGCCCCCAAGTAGCAAGCAACGTTTCCAGCGGACGGCCATACAATCGCCGAATAATAGTAACTTCGACGAAAGCACCAATCGCACCAGTAATAATAAAAGAAAAGGGAATCGTTAACAGCAAATCCAGGCCAAAAACTGATTGCATTAAGAAGGTGACATAAGCCCCCAGCATAATGAATTCACCATGAGCCAGATTGATGATCCGCATCACACCAAAAGTGATTGCCAAACCTAAACCTGTCAACAGGAGAATTCCGACAATACTAATCCCATTAAGAAGTTGATTTGCCAAGGCAACAATACTGAATCCACCAGTTGTTTCTTCTTGGGCAAGATAATAAAGAGGGAGTAAATGAGCGTACATGGGATTTTTCGAGTTAGATAATATTTTCGTTTTTGCTGGACATCTAAATTAGGTTTTTTCCAAATATTTAACCTGCAAATCCTGGCCAGTTTCTTTAATTGGACTAGTACGATCATCAGGAGTAGGACGAGTACATACTCGACCAGGATATAAAGTCTGACTCCAGGCGATCGGTTTGACCGCTGCTGGGGTGGCAAAGACAATTTCGGCTTGACCATCGGGACCCCATTTACCAATACGAGAATATAAATAGGTGTGATAGTTTTCAGGATCAATTTTCACTAAGCCTTGAGGAGCTTGGAATACCTGCCCTCGAGTCGCTTCTCGAAGAGTTTCCGTATTAATTTCGCCACCTTCTTTAAGAATGTCACGCATTGCTTGTGCCATGAAAAAGGTTTGAAGATAGGCCGCTTCCATGACTCCATTCGTCACGCGATTGTTACCAAATTTAGCCTTAAACTGTTCCACAAAGGCTTTATTCTCAGGAGTATCAACAGTTTGGAAATAATTGAAGCTAGTATAGTGGCCTTCGGCATATTCTGCCCCCATCGCCTGGATCTCTTCCTCTGTGGTCGGATAAGCCATAATTGGTATGTTCTCAGCCGTAATCCCCGCATCTTTATACTGACGGTAGAAAGCAGGAATACTATCGCCAACCAAATTACTGAGGACAAAATCAGGTTTAGCTTGCTTAATTTTATTAATAATCGTAATAAATTCTGTAGTACCTAAAGCCGAATATTCATCGCCGACAACTTGCCCGCCGATTTTTTCTAATTCTGCCTTGGCAATTCGATTACTTTCTTTAGGATAAATATAGTCTGAACCGATAAAAAAGCCTTTGGGACCAAAATTATTAAAGCAGTAAGGAATGGAATCTGTAATCTGTTGATTGGGCGCAGCCCCTGTATAAAATACGTTAGAGCTACATTCATTCCCCTCATAATAGACAGGATAGTAAAGAATAGAGTTCTTATCTTCAAACACTGGCAATACTGACTTGCGACTCGCAGAAGTGTAACAACCCAGAACGCATACTACTTGATCTTCGTCAATCAGACGCTTAGACATCTGGTTATACAAATCCCAGTTAGAGTCGGGATTTACGACCACCCTCTGAATTTTTCGCCCTTCAATGCCTTCGCCATTACCCTCCCAAGGGCCTGTATTAGTATTTATTTGTTCTAAAGCCAAAAAGGTAGCATCTTGCAGAGATTTTTCGACAATCGCAATGGTGCCAGTAGTTGAATACATGACTCCGACTTTAATCGGATTTTCTCCCAAATCTGCGTCCCCACCACCAGAGGAATTGCCACCAGCACAAGCAGCTACAACACTAGAACCTATCGCTAAAGAACTGTATTGAATAAATTTACGACGACTCAACTCACTAAATAAGGTCGGCTGATTTTTTTTTCCCATTAGTTTCCCTAGTTAATTGATAAAAACTAAAAAGTCTATAATAAATTTGTCTACTGAATTTGTATCAGAATAATTTAGTCGGACTTCTTAGTAACTAAAACATTACACCGCGGCGTAACAACCTACACAGAATTAATTTCGTAATTAATTCGGTTACACTGAAGAATAAACTTGTCTTTTTATTTATTTTGTGACCAAAGATACAAAACAAATAAATTTTTGCAGGTAGCTTGATTTCCATAGACGTTAATAGCGTCTTCCTAATATTGACAATTTTCCGATCGGAATTTTTTTTTAATTGTTAATAATCCGAGACTTAACGTCCTAAAGTTTGCTATAGCGACCACAAATCTACTTTGATAGCTATCAAGTAAAAGTTGGCAAAATAGGTTTTCCTTTATTTTGTACAAGTATAAGTCTATTTTGAGCAGTGGCTCCTTCGCGTAAAATTTGCTTGAATGTTGCGAAAATCCCGAAAAGATTAGTAATGTTATAAATCGCAGATATTCTTAAAGTAGCGAAAAAAGTACTTTGTAATATTCTGTAACCATTGTTACTTTTGCTGTTCACCAAATAGTGCAATATTCATAACCAAGATTACTATTGCCATTTAAATAGCTTAGCTTTGCAAGAAATATATTACATATTTTTCTGAAGATTGCGTTCGTTTAATATTGCGAAATATGATCGCAATTGTTTGGTTAAAAGTAATTTTTTTGGAAGACTAGACTGTGATTTATACCTATTAGTAACGAGAATAATTAATATGCCAGAAACTCTCTTCAAAATTGACCTGACCAAGCCAATGGCAGAGCAGGATCTTCCCGGTCATAATCGTTGGCATCCTGATATACCAGCAGTGGTTTCCGTTAAGCCTGGGGACGTCTTTCGGATTGAATGTAAGGACTGGACAGATGGCCAGATTGGCAATAATGACGATCCTAGCGATATTGAAACGGTCGACCTCAATATTGTTCATGTACTAAGTGGCCCGATTCGAGTCGAAGGTGCTGAACCAGGAGATATCTTAGTTGTAGACTTATTAGATATTGGAGCTTTACCTGGAGATGAATGGGGCTTTACAGGTATTTTTTCTCGCGATAATGGTGGAGGCTTCTTAACCGATCATTTTCCCCAGGCGGCTAAAGCCTGTTGGGATATTCAAGGTATCTATACCAGTTCTCGTCATATTCCTGGAGTTCGTTTTGCAGGAATTACTCATCCTGGCTTAATTGGCTGTGCTCCTTCTATGGAACTTTTGCAGACATGGAATACAAGGGAACGAGCCTTGGTTGAAAAAGGAGGGCCACCATGGAAACCAGAAATTCCCCCTTTAGCTGCTTTGCCGAACCCAGAACAGGCTGTCTTGGGGACTCTCACCGGATCAGAATTTGATCGTGTGGCAGCTGAAGCTGCTCGCACTGTGCCGCCTCGGGAACATGGAGGAAACTGTGACATCAAAAATCTGTCTAAAGGATCAAGAATTTATTTCCCTGTATATGTTGATGGGGCGAACTTGTCGATGGGCGATATTCATTTTTCCCAAGGCGATGGTGAGATTTCCTTCTGCGGCGCTATTGAAATGTCGGGATATATCGATCTTCATGTAGATATTATCAAAGGCGGTATGGAAAAATATGCAATGGTTAATCCGATTTTCAAGCCAGGGCCTGTTGAACCTCACTATTCAGAATATTTAATTTTTGAAGGTATTTCTGTCGATGAATTTAGTGGGGAACAATATTATCTGGATGCCCATGTTTCCTATCGCCGGGCTTGTCTAAATGCAATTAACTATTTGAAAAAATTTGGCTATACCGGAGAACAAGCCTATCTTCTTCTAAGTTGTGCTCCTGTGGAGGGAAGAATTAGTGGCATTGTGGATGTTCCCAATGCTTGTTGTACTTTGGCTTTGCCCACAGCAATTTTCGATAAGGATATTGTCCCGACTTAGATTCTATTGTTAAAGGGCGAAAGAGAGCAAAAGACTTTCGCCTTTAACTGACAACTGATAACTGATAACTGTTCACTGAAAAATGCCTCTATACGAATATCGCTGTAATCCCTGTGGAGAATTTGAAGTTTGGCGCAGTTTGGCTGAATACAATGCACCGATGAACTGTCCCGATTGTGATCAAGTGGCGCAAAAAATGGTCTCGGCACCCAGTATTAATCTTAATTCGGGTAGTCTCTCTGCGATCGCGCGCTCTCAATCCTCCGAACCCAGATTAGTTAAATCAAAACATCTAGAACCCACTAAACCAAGATATCAAAGCTCAACGGGCAGTCGGCCTTGGATGGTTAGTCATGGGCCACCATTATAGATTGTCGTAATTAGGGATTTTGACTAGTTATGGGGAATTGGGGAATTAGGGAATTAGGGAGAATATTTACCCAATGTCAGCTCGACGACTTTTCTTTTTGATTAAATGTTCCAAGTTGAACAACGAAGTAATAGGCTTTTCCCTAAATCCCCAAATCCTTCATTCAGAACTAGTGCCGCTGCGCGGAAGTAATAAGTAATAAGTAATGAGTAATAAGTCTTGATACATCAGCTTTTTGCCCTTCGTTGATAGATAGCTTATTTACGCCCGCGTCCACTAG
>NZ_ALVZ01000050.1 GCF_000332055.1 Xenococcus sp. PCC 7305
GTGAGTGAAGACAAACCCTCTAAGCAAAAAGAGCTCTGCGACATCTCGATACTGAGTTTATAGCGTACCCGACAGAATATCACTTGAAAGATAATGTCTGTGGGAACTTCAACATAGTTGAATTGAGTATTGCTACGTTCATTGTAAATTCGACGATATAGCTTACACCGGAACATTCTATAACCTAGATTAGTAGTTCTTTGTAGCAGTGAAAATTTAGTTGAGCAACAATGTGGACAATTCATTCCAAGCTTTTGTCATAGAATTTATGAAACATAGCTTATCAGAATCATTTTTGGCTACTCAGTTCTGACAGATTAAGTTTGATAGGTATCATCATAAATTGTCGTGTACAAACTAATGCTATTTTTTCTTTCTGTATTGTTACTACTAAGAGACCAATCGTAATTATCCAAAAGACCTTTTGTATTACCGAATCCCTGAGTTAACCCAAAAGTTAATTGACTTTCACGACCAGATTGACTTGTCTCTATATGAGAAAAATTCTTATACAATGACCAACTCAAAAATACTTCGGTATCAATATTATTACTTCTACCAAAAGTATCAATGTTAAATCCAATTCGATTTACTTGAGTACCAAACTGATTACTGACACCAACTCAAAAGCCGTAGTTACTATTAGTTTTCAATAAAAATATTCGAGCTAAAACGATACAATACCACATAAATCAATACATACTTAATATACTTTTTATTGTAAATATATTCTAAACTGAATTAATAACTATCTATTATATTTTATATATCAATATATTTACTTGTAAAATGCAACATTTGTTGAAAGATTTATCTAATTTTATAAGAGAAGATTTTATATAAGTTCTTAACGGAACTTTTTCGATTTATTTCATATAGATGTACTTGAATTAATAGGATAGATAGCATGTCTAGAGTTATTAAATATCAAGTATCTGATGAATCAACAGGTTTTTACAGTCTGAGATGGATTATCACAAACCCCTGGGGGACGACCGTTGAGTCCCCAAGCCTCTGAACTATTAGACCTTGCTAAAACAAGATGACAGTTATAAGTTTTGCCAAACATCAAGAAAAGCATCAGATGAGTCAAAAACCCAACGTTACTATCCTGACAACATCCCCCGAGGATAAACGTTTCACGCCATCTATGTTAGGAGCTGCGGAGAGGGCAGCTCGCCACCTTGAGGATATTGTCGAAGAGCTGACAAATATCATATTTCTACTGTGGCGATTATGCCTTTTCTCCCCCTTGATGTTGGTTCTAAATTTACAGATGATGAGCAATTAGCTGTTTTTATAAACAGTGGTACATCTAGAAGTTCTCTTCTAGCTTTTATGAAAGAGCTACAACAATTGACTGAGTGTGGAGAAGGTGGTTTAAGATGCTTCTCTACTGAGGGGCCAGCATATGCAAAATACATAGAGGGTTACGATAAAAAACCTATCTATTGTTGCAGAAACGCAGCACAAAATTAGCTGTTGATTCGCCAAGCCCGTGAGCTATTAAGCCTTAAAAATGACACTGTAGCAGTTGAATAAAGTCCTAGTTCTTCATTGATTCAATTTTTACTAAATATCTTTACTAATCATTAGGAGAATAAGCATGGCCAGAGTTATTAAATACGAAATAGCTGATGAATCAACCGGTCCATTAAATTCTGCCACCGAACCAGATCTAGCAATTAATGGCAATAATCAAGTTCTCACCCTCAATCCTGTTATTGATAATAATGCTCCCCAAGAATCAATCAATGGCTCTAATGGCTTATCAATAGTTTCAGATTCACTTTTGGTAACAAAAGAGGCTCTTGATACAATTATTGAAACTTCTCTCAAAAATGACACTGACCAAATTGGCAAAGCAAAATTATGGTTAACAAAACCACTTGCTGTTATAGGGGGAGGTTTAAATTTTGTCGATGAGTTTCAAATACAACGTGCTGCTGGCGAGAGTGTTTTTACCGCAACTTATGTGGCCACTGGGGAGACTATTATTGAAAATGCCGTCACTTCAGCCGCTGCTATTGGGGGGATTTTGGACTGGTCTGCTCAAAACTCTGGTCCTTTTTCCAGATTTGCCATTAGTGCGGGAAACCAACTAACTTTCCTTGATTTTTATCGCGAAAATTCCGAACAAAATGTCCGCAATTGGTTTGCTAATGGGGCTAGTTTTTGGGAGGACTCTTTTGTTAATGTTGCTAATCTCTTTAACGAACTAGGAGCTAGTATTCCTTCTCTATCTTCATTTGCTTTGGGCTCTGATGTGACGGTTCTCAATGATGCTGAATATGATAATTTTCAATATATCAAAAATCCTCCTGGCAGCGACGAAATTACTTTATTTACTACCTACAATATCCTTGATGCGACTAACGATACTGGGGATGATTTAGTTATCAGAAATAGTCTTTTACTGGTTAATACTAATCAACATTCAATTATTGATGGTGGCCCAGGCCAAGATACTATTTCCTACGCATCAGCTATCTTACCGGCTGGGGTTGAAATTAACCTCAATCTTGGTTTTAGCAGTTCTCTTGACCTTAATACTGGTTTAGGTAATGGGTTTCCTATAGATGTCCTGGATAATTTTGAGAATGCGGTTGGTACTCCCCTTAGTGATCTGCTTATCGGCAATAATTTGGCCAATAACCTGACCGGACTAGAGGGTAATGATACTTTAATTGGTGGCGAAGGTTATGATTTTTATTTATTTTCTGATAATCATGGCCATGACTTCATCGATGATGCTGATGGTGATGGCGAGCTCTCTTTTGTTAATAGCAACTCCATCGAAGGTGTTGCAGAAATAATTAGCGATGATACTTGGGAATTAGATGGTTACTTAATCGAGGAAGTTAGCGGCGAGCTAGGCGAAGAGCAAATGAGATTTAGCCGCATTTTATCTGGTACCCCGGAATATCCTGTATTAGACCCTAATAATTCCCTGACAATTAATGACTTTTCTGAGGGTGAAACTAAGTTAGGGATTACTATTCCTCGAACTTCCGAGATCCAAGTTCAAGTATTTTCTCCAGATCTTCAGTCTCTTCTCGGAGCTCCCCTAATCAGTCTTATTGATGATGATGTCGAGTTTGATGAGATTCAAAATAGTTATACTGATTCAAGCTCTGCTGGTTTATCTCTGACCGATTTATTATTTCCTAGTTTTTCTAACTTATTTGGGTTATTTACTAGTGACAATAGTAGCCGAATAGTTGATGTCAATATCGATCTTGCCTATGACAATCAAGGAGGCGGGAGTATTTTTTTTGAAGTCGATGATGATGAAGATTCGAGCTATTTTGCTAACGCAGATTTTAATGGCTATGTTTTTACTGACATCTATGATGAAATCCCAGCTATTGAGAATGTTATTATCAATGATTCTCTAAATTCACTAGGTCTAGAACATTCAGACATTTCCTTTACTGAAGATACTATCGAAGTAAATGTTTCTGGTCTAAGATTTAGACCAGGACTTACGGCTAAGTTAGATATTCAGTTTGCCGACATTAATAATCTTGATGAACAACTCCCATTTTAAAATAATTTCAATTAGAGTGATGTCATGGATAGCATGTCTAGTGATAGACAACATTTGTTGAAAGAAATTCTAAAACTAATATAAGAATATTTTGTATAAGATTTCTAGCTCATAAGTGGCGAAGAAATTAAAGATCAAAATGTTGTCTATTTTTTTATGACCATGAAAACAAGAAAAATTATTGCTATTTCAATGCTTGCACTCTTTATGAATTTTGGAATACAAAAATCTACAAAAGCTATTCCTCTACAATGGATAAAAATGGGGATAGAAGTTCTCGGAATAGCAACTAGTATATGGGTAATTACACAGGACAAAAGCTTAGCAAATCAAGAAAAAACTGAAGATTCAATGGCAAGATATTTTCCCATTGAATCTTTTCCCAGACAATCTTGTGGAGATCCACTACCTTCAGACTCTTCAATGTATCCTATCGAATATAAAGCTGTCAGTGTACCTTACAGTTCAAGTAACTTAAGTACGATTAAAGCAAAATATTGTTCTGATGCATTGCCTGTACTACGTAAATCAGACAATCAAAAAGTAATTCAAGTAGCTTCATTCTATGATATGGAGAAAGCTGGTGTGTTTTCTCAATTTTTGGCTAATAAATATGGTAAAGCTTATCTTTCCAATGAACCAACAATTGTCAAAAAACCATAAAACTATATCAAATTCAAAGATCTGTAATCGTATTCAAACTGGAGTTGTTTTAAAATGAGCGCCTATAGTTCTTCTCAGAGACTACGTAATGCTGGAGTTCAAGTTCGAACCGGAACACACTGGGGAAAAACGTTAATTGCTTCATCTTTAACTTTGCTTATTACTCAACCCGCCTTATCTTTCCCTTTTACCAATTTTAGAGAAGCTAAAATCTTATCGATTAGTGATTATTCAGTTAACCTGAGTATGGAAGGAACAACCAGTGAGTCTAGTCATTCTCTAGGTTCTACAAAATTCCATTCTTGTGGTTTAAGTGTAGAAGATAAGATTCAATTTCGGACAATAGAAGATTTACCTATGTATCAAGAATATCGTAAGACGTTGTCGGAGCATGGTAGCTGGTGGCAAAAAATTCTTGAAAATATGGTGCCTAATGAAAAGCAGATTGTTAGAGTGAAGGGCTGCTTCAATGAGACAGACGAAGCTAACGAAAGCATAAAAGAAGCAATCAACAGACTAGAAGAATAATGGCTGACAAAAGAACCTAAAAGCAGGACTAGAAAACAGCAAACCCCCATATTCGGGGTTTTCTTTCCGCCGCGTTCAAAAGCTTGCAGCATTCTATCTTAATCACTTAGATTTCTTGTCTAGACAATTGGGTGCATTTCAATGGTCTGTTTCTCATTCCATTTCTTTTATTGGCGCTCCATAACTCTTTAACTTATCAGTAACTATCACCCTAGGAGTCAATTTTTGTTTCTTTACGAGCTTTTTGAGTAATCTTTTAACAGCTTTCTTATTGCGTCGTTTTTGAATCAAGATATCTGAGGACTTGTCCTTCACTATCCACTGCACGCCACAACCAATGTCCTACTCCTTTAATGACAATTCTGACTTCTTCTAGATGCTATTTATCGGTTGATTTTCGACGATTAGTTCTGATTTTCTTAGCGATAGGAAGACTGAATTTATTTACCCAATTTCTAATACTTTCATAGGTTACTTCCACTCCTCTGTAGAGCATCATCTTTTCAATATCGCGCAAACTTAAGGAGAAGCTATTGTAGAGCCAGACACAATGACTGATTATTTCTGCAGGAAATCGGTGGCGTGCATAGGGATTATTATTCATTTCTCTATTATTTCACACCCTTCTTTGTTGACCTGACAGTCCCTCCAATGTAACTGAGGCCGTAGAAGCAGAGCGCAAAGCATGGCAGAATCGAACCTTAGATGAGTTATATCTCATAGTTTTTCTCGGCGCTTTAGTTGTTAGTTAGTCCTGTAGAAGTAGTGATATAAAATAATCGCTGAGATTTAGAAACTTCTACAAATGCCGATTTGTCCTTATTGTTCTTCAGAAAAACTGTCAAAAAATGGTCATATTCACAATGGAAAACAAAGATTTAAGTGTCAGGATTGTGGTCGGCTCTCTTGGTGCGCGTTCCCTTGCTGAGGGAGCCTCAGCAAGGGAACGCGCACCGCAGTTTGTCCAAAATCCAACCAAGATAGTGATTGATCAAGAAAAAAGAGAATTAATTGATAGATTACTCTTAGAGCGAATTCACTGGCAGGAATTGCTCGCGTCGCACAAGTTTCTGAGAGATGGTTGCAATCCTACGTTAACAAGAAATATGCTCTAGTCCCGCGAGAAATATCAGTAACCGCAAAAAAAAAGGGAAGTTAACTATTCAGTGCGATGAATTATGGTCATTTGTTGATCACAAAGGTAATAAGCAATGGGTTTGGCTTGCATTGGATGCTGATACTAGGGAAATTGTAGGAGTTCATATTGGCGATCACGATGAACAAGCTGCTAGAAAATTATGGAATTCATTGCCGCCAGTCTATCGTCAGTGTGCAGTTGTCTACACTGATTTTTGGACTGCATATGGTGCCGTTTTTCCTTGTAAACGTCATCGAGCTGTAGGAAAGGAAACAGGCAAGACTAGCTATATTGAAAGATTTAACAATATTCTTAGACAAAGAGTATCTCGTTTAGTTAGGAAGACTTTATCTTTTTATGGCGTTGCTGAATTGAAACATGAATTAAGATAAATTCGTATGACAAGAAATCAAAAGAAGTAGCTATGCAATGCCCAGAATGCCAGTCAGAGCATATCCGTAAAAACGGCAAAAATAGACAGGGAAAGCAGAATTATATTTGTGTTAACTGTCATCGTCAATTTATTGAGAGTTATGAGACTTATCGTGGTTATAGTGATGATGTAAGGCGTGAATGCTTGAAAATGTAAGTTAACGGGATGGGGTTTCGAGCCATAGAAAGAGTTAAAGGGGTTCATCACACCACAGTTATCAATTGGGTTAAACAGATAGGAGAATTACTTCCTGATGCTTATGAGCCAGAAGTAATTCCGCAGGTCGGAGAGTTGGATGAACTAGAGACTTTTATTAGAGCCAAAAAAACCAAATTTGGCTGTGGACGGCAGTAGATCACTTTAAACCAGGTATCTTGGCATGGGCCATTGGTGAACGCAGTAGTCGAACTTTTCAGCCCCTATGGAAAATTGCTAGTCAATGGGATTGTTACTTTTATGTAACCGATGGCTGGAAAGTCTATCCCAAATTCATTCCTGATGGCGACCAGATTGTCAGCAAAATCTATATGACTAGAGTAGAAGGAGAAAATACCAGACTTAGGCATTACCTTGCGCGATTACATCGCAAAACTCTTTGTTACTCTAAATCTTTAGTGATGTTAAAACACTCAATTCGTTTGTTGATTCATTATCTCCGATGGAATGATGTTCCTGTTCCCTATCGTTTCATAGCTTGATTCACCAACGCCCTTTTTCTAAATCTTTAGAAAATCATATAGGCGCTATCTGGTATTTCATTCGCCATTACAATGAATCATTACTTGTTTAGCACTACCAGTTGTTAAAGTACGCCATGAAGGAAGAGTAATTAATAAAGCTATTCATCTAGCATTGGGAGTGAATTTAAAGGTAGATTTCCTTTATAAGTATTTACTCCTTACACAAACTATTTGACAATCTCGTTAATTTTAGACGACTACTTAGCAGAATTCCATTCTTCTATAAACGAATCCAGAGTGTGGACAACACCTTTTTGCTCATCTTCAGGATAATAAGAAGAAGGAGTGCCTCCATAGGCTAAATCATGATAAATGATAACTTTAGCCTTTCTTCCGTTGATATTATAGATTTGTGTGACGTATAGTTCTAAAGTGTAAGTCACCCCGTCAATGTTATCGTGAGAATAACAATCAATGTTCAATATTAATTTTGGATTAGACTGTTGAGTATTATTTGGAATTACTGGGATCCCTTTATTTTGTAAATAAGATAAAACCTCTCGACGATAGTAATTTTTGCTTCCACCCCGAGAACAAAAATCTTCGTCTTTTTCTATGTCAAGTTCTAATGTGGAAATTCCTTTTAGGTTATCTTCCATAGATGGTTCTTGTTGAGCATTTACCATTCTTTGATCAGTAGATGCAGTCAACAACATAAAAATAGAAATAAACAAAGTAGAGCTGATAGATAAAAAATTTAATCTTGATAAGATTTTGGAAAGACTTTTATAGTTAGTATTCATTTTAATATATTTTATTTTTGGATTTATAAAGATACTAGTAGGGTTAGATATTAATTTAACTGTTAACTATACAACTAATGACTTGCTTGCTACAAAGTTTAATAAAGCTTAAATAGTTGATAAGTTACAAGCTATAATGGTGTACAGCCGAGATACGAATACTGTTGGCGAATTCAAAAAACACATTTTTAGGCGCTCGCGACGAACCAAAGAATCAAGGCTGATGGTAAATAATCTAAAATAAACTCATCGGGCATTTGGTTAGTATCATGTGTTTGACACTGGTTCCGCTTTAGAAACCAGTGCTAAACTCTAGTTTTTTACTATTTAAAGGCTTTGTTGAACAGATTCAATCCCTTATGTAGCAAGGGATTGAATCTGTGAATATCGTGAAAATACCATTTTTGACCGATCTTGATCACTAAAAGCCTTGTGGAGTCTATTTTATTTATGCAACAACGCCACTGAGAGAGTGAATTCAAAAAACCATTCCCCAATGTTGAAGTGAATAAAAACTTTAATCTATAGAGGATTAAAGTTTTTATTACTTAAGTTAACAATCTGGATTCTGACCAGTAGCTATAGCTCCTAGAAAAAGTACAACTGCTCCAATAGCTTTAACAGCAGTTCCTAATCCTCCAGAAGATGCGGCATTAGCTAAATTTGTATTTGAAGAATATTTAGCTAATTCTTCAGCTGCTTTTTTAGCTGCTCTTCTTGTATTTTCTTCGTACATTACTCGATCTTTAATATCCATAATTAAGGCCCCTAGGCATTGTAGTAAGACTACAATTTGATAGAACAATAGCGAATTAAAAACTTAGAGTATCCCCTAAAGCAAAAATTCTACTTTAGTCAGCTCGTATTGTTTTTCGCTGGAAAAACTTTATCGTTTCTCTGGTGAGGAGTTCTACCAACAAATGTTGATTTTTCGAAATCATTGATTTTGTTGATTTATATTCGGGTTGTGATAAAAGTTGGGGGAGAATTCAATGATTTTTTCTATAAACTGCAATTTGCCTTACAGACAATCTTTTCTTGCTTATTATTGGTGCCATAGAAGGTAATGCTATGAACAGTTCCTCCAAAGAGAAATCTCGTCCAATCAATGTGAACTTGTAAAAGACGATTAGTTTCTCCATTGATTTCTGCAAAGGCTGATATTTGACAATCCTGACCTTCAGATTTTGCAGCCTGAATTACGATAGGTTTTGAAATTCCTCTTCCTCGAAATCCATTAATTTCCAAAACTACTTCGTTTCCCGAAACAGTCTGGTTAGCAATCCCAAAGATTGGAACTTCAATCGAGAGCAAACCTTCTAGCTTGCCATTTGCAAGTTTCCAGTAAGGATAGGCAGGTGAAGATGGCTTCAAAGAACAATCGGGATTAGTTTGTACTCCATAATGTACCTGGTTTCTGTTATCGCTTTTGGTGACGAAAAAAATACTATTAGGTTTAAAAGCATAAGAGTATGTAGTTGGGAGTAATAACAATGTAATTACGCTGCCTATAAAAGAAAATTTTAATAGCTTTTTTTTGCCACCAGGAATTGATTTTAACATTCGCTGTAATAACCTCTGTTTTAAGTTTTTTCTTAAGTGGTTTTATATATTCTTCTCTAAGACCTCATTAAACAGACATATCCAAAAAAAAACTCTTAAGAAATGATTAAAATTATTGGACAAACTCTACGGTAGCTAATCTGTCAGAACTGAGTAGCCAAAAATGATTCTGATAAGCTATGTTTCATAAATTCTATGACAAAAGCTTGGAATGAATTGTCCACATTGTTGCTCAACTAAATTTTCACTGCTACAAAGAACTACTAATCTAGGTTATAGAATGTTCCGGTGTAAGCTATATCGTCGAATTTACAATGAACGTAGCAATACTCAATTCAACTATGTTGAAGTTCCCACAGACATTATCTTTCAAGTGATATTCTGTCGGGTACGCTATAAACTCAGTATCGAGATGTCGCAGAGCTCTTTTTGCTTAGAGGGTTTGTCTTCACTCAC
>NZ_ALVZ01000051.1 GCF_000332055.1 Xenococcus sp. PCC 7305
TTGTCCAAAAACCTGATCATTGCCACTACCACCATTGAGAGTATCATTGCCAGCTTCTCCCACTATTAAGTCGTCATCATTTTGCCCAAAAACCTGATCATTGCCAGTGCCACCACCTAGGGTATCGTTGCCATCTCCTCCGAATATTGAATCGTCATCATCTTGTCCAAAAATCTGATCGTCGCCATTGCCGCCATCGAGAGCATCATTGCCAGCTTCTCCCAATATTACATCGTCATCATCTTGTCCAAAAACTTGATCATTGCCACTACCACCATTGAGAGTATCATTGCCATCTCCCCCAACTATTAAGTCGTCATCATTTTGCCCAAAAACCTGGTCATTGCCAGTGCCACCACCTAGGGTATCGTTACCATCTCCCCCCACTATTAAGTCATCATCATTTTGCCCAAAAACCTGATCATTGCCACTACCACCATTGAGAGTATCATTGCCATCTCCCCCAACTATTAAGTCGTCATCGTCTTGCCCAAAAATCTGATCATCATCATTAACATCCTCACTATCTGTGGATTCTACAATTTGGATAATTTGATCGGCAGAAATATTTGTGAGTGTTTGCTCTATCCCACTTGGCCATCTGATAATTAACTCATCCACTATATTGTTATCTGCTAGTCCAAAATGAATTCGCTGATGATTTTGAGCTCCATTATGAATTCCTCCAGCCTGCTCTCGGAGTTGTGTCACCCCTCCAGCAGTAGCAAATATCTGGGCACCTATGCCGTCTCGGTTAGACACGACCCCTTCTAAATCAATTTCGAGCCAATGATTATCATTACCCAAATTCCGAAAAAGCTCATAGGGGGCATCCTCGATAAGTTCGGAGTGATTGGTAACGAACAAGTCGAGAAAACCGTCTTGGTCATAGTCAACAGTTGTGACTCTAGAGCCAACTCCTCGGGTAGTTCCTGCTGCACCTCCAGCATCGGTCACAGGAATGAAAGTTCCATCTCCTTGGTTTGCGTAGAGAATATTAGGCTGATTGATTGCTGCACTCGTTGCCACAATATAGAGGTCAATATCCATATCGTTATCAAAATCTCCCGTTGCAACACTCACTCCAGCATTGGGTACTCTATTTATTGCAGATGCTCCAGTATAATCTACCAGTTGTGAGCCATTATTTAGCAGTAGTTTGTCAAGAGGAGGCGGTTGATTGGGATTAAAGCCAATAGCTTCTAGCTCCGAAATCGGTTCTGTCGATTCAATAGAAATAGGTACACTATTCCGATTGGGAGTTGACAAAAGTAGTTGCCAATTTTCCAAAGTGGGATTATAACCAATGTAAACGCCCCGATCGCTTCCCGCCTGATGGGAGAAAATCCCGTGAAAATTTGGATTAGTGGGAGAGAGGGTGAACTCCAAATTATTTGGAGTAGAAGGGTCTTCATCTATGGCTTTAAGCCCTCCTGCTCCGATATAAACCTCGCTTTGAGATAATAACCCTGGGATGGGTGAAAACTGCTTGGGAATATAAAGATTAAATTTGACATCGCCATTGGTATCAAATTTAATACCTTGCTCATCTTGATTGAATCCTAACCACGCTGCTACATCATTGGCTCCTTCTTGGCCAAAATCGGATAAATTCCAGGAAAGTGTTGAGTAGATGTCTGGGCGTAAATCATTATTGAAGTCTGCGATCGCGATATCTCTGGAGGGACTGTTATTCGGCAATACAGTATTAGTAATGTCTCTAAAGGGAAGTGAGCTTATATCATAGACAGTCTGTCGAGCACCTTCTCCGATAACAATCAGGTCTAAGTTCCCATCTCCTGATAAATCAGACAGAAGGCCAAAGGCGACATTGTGGTTAGGGTTAAAGCCGATAGTTGAGCCAATATCCTCAAATCCACTATTGGTCTGGCGAAAAATTGTTGGTGGTGCTTGACCATCTGCTCTTGCTGCCACTGCCATAACAAGATCTAGCAAACCATCTTTGTCAAGGTCAAACCAGGTCGGAGTTCGCCCCCGCCCCAGTGAATAATCAATGCCTAGTTCTCTAGCTTTGTCTGAAAGTATTCCGTCATTATTAATATATAGATTATTATCTCCAAGGCCAGTTCCTCGTACTGAACCAACTAATTCCACTAAGTCTTGATCGCCATCGTTATCAAAGTCAACCCAAGCAGCTCCATGATTATCTTTGGGTTGTTGTGAAGGGGAAAACACCACAGAAGTAACATTTGTAAATGTTCCATCTTTATTGTTTTGATAGAGGACAGTGGGAGAAAGATGCCAACCGGTTAAGAGGTCAGGCCAGCCATCATTATTAAAGTCACCCCAAAAACTTGATTCGCCTGATCTTACATTAGAAATTCCAGCATTTTGAGTTACTTCGTCAAAAATAAACATTGTTTTAATTATAATACTCTTTTAAAAAGTTCAAATAAAAATTAGTGTTATTGGGAAAGATCACTAAGTTGTTTTCTATATCTCGAATATATGTTGATTCACTATGTCTTAGGTGTGGTTGGGATAAAGTTTCACTATTTTTCGATAAATTTCAGATAAAAGGTGAGTTAATTACTTAGGTATCATTTCTTAAGTCACTATCCGAAGCTGTTAGTGTCAGCTTAAATACTTATTGTCCTTGTTTAAAATGATTATAATTTAACTAAACTAAAAGTTTTGCCCCACCAGACTTTAATTTTTATTTAAGAAAAAAACTAATGGCAATCCCCAGTTTTTAAGACATAATCTGGATTGTAATGCACGAAAACTGAAGTCAATCATATTTGAGCGAACCGTAACTCAGCAGTCAAGAGAAAAAAGACTCAAATAGTTGCTTTAAAATTCCCATTGCACTTTAAATATTTTTAGGCGCGAAATACAACTATCTAAGATATAAGGAGTGAAGATAAATTGACGAATCCCCTACCAAAAATTGCGGAACTGATCGAGAAAGAAACTCCCTATACTGGGGGCCCAATTGGTTATTTTGAATGCGTGGGTCGTGATACATTCATCACACTTTTGCAAAACGGATTGAGACCAGATCACAAAGTTCTTGATCTCGGTTGTGGTGCACTACGGCTTGGATATTGGATCGCACGCTTCATGGATAAAGGTAACTACTATGGCATTGAGCCAGTAAAGGGAATGCTTGAGGCGGGTAAAAAATATTCTCTAGGAGATGAAATTATCTCTGAGAAGCAGCCCGAATTCTCATACAATAATTCCTTTGATTTTTCTGTTTTTGAGGTTAAGTTTGATTTTGTTGTGGCGCGATCTATTGTAACTCATACAACTCCGGGAATGTTTCGTAAAATAATAGAACAGTTTGCAGAAAATGGCGCAGATGAATCAATTATGCTGGCTTCTTATTGGCCGACTGAAAACGGATTTCCTCCAGGAGGGGAAAACGGAGATGAGCTACCGTTGGATGACTGGCGCTTCAAACAAGTAATCAAATATAGTTTCGAGACTATAAGTAAATGGTCTCAAGAATTTGGAGTCAAAGTATCAAAATTTGAATTAAATCCCCAAATAAATGGACAAGTATGGCTTAAATTTGAAAAATCTGAAGCCCAAAAAAGCAACTACTTCCTCTAAGTCTGGCACCCAAAATAGAATGAGACAAAACTTGCATTATGACAAACGACTTGACAATGAATTAAAAGATTTTAACAAGATCACGAATTTACATGCTTTACCTCAAATCTTTCATTATTGGTCTAATAGGTACTTAAGCATATACATTAAAACCATAGGATATAAATCAATACGTGATCTTTTTTTCCAACATCTTAAGCAAGCTTGTCAGACCAAAGATAAAGCCCGTTTTTGCAGTATTGGAGTCGATAATTGTAGCAACGAAATTCATCAGATCAAAAACCTAGTGGGGGCTGGTCATACTAACTTTGTTTTTGACTGTATTGACATTAATCAAAATAAATTGCAGCAGGGTTGGGAAACTGCTTGCAAATTGGGTTTGGAAAAATATTTAGAAGTTAAAGCAATAGATTTAAATTCCTGGAAAGTACAACATCAATATGATGTAATTTTGGCTATACAATGTCTGCATCATTTCATTGAACTAGAAAGTATCTTTCAAAAAATATATGATTATTTGACTCCTGAAGGTTATTTTATAACCCACGATATGATCGGTAGAAATGGTCATCAACGTTGGCCTGAAGCACTAAATGTCATCAATTCTTTTTGGAGCGATTTACCCTCAAAATACAAATTTAACCATCGAAGTAAACAGATAGAAGAGAATTTCATCAATCGAGATTTTTCCCAGCATGGTTTTGAAGGCATTAGAGCTCAAGATATCCTCTATTTATTAGATCAAACCTTTGAATTTCAAGATTTTATATTTTGGGGTGGTGTGATCGACCCTTTTATCAGCAGGGCTTTTGGTCATAATTATGATCCCAAAAAAGCAGAAGACAAAGCCATTATAGATAAAATCCAAAAAATAAACGAAGACCTTTTAATCAGCAATATTATTAAACCAACTCAAATGGTGGCGACCATGGGGAAAGCTATTCCAGATAAGCAACATTTTCTATATGGATTGTCACCATCCGCATGTGTCCGCAAAACTAATTGAAGAATCGAGGGAAAAAAATTGCATACATCTCAGAAATTACCACATCTTTCCTATTTAAAGGCTAAATCTTTTGACGAATATCAGCGATTAAGATCTGTTAGTCGGGAATTGTACATTTTAATGCAAGATATAGAACAAGCAATTCTCTACAATCATCAGGATCAAGACCATGTTGAGCTTAATGGCTATTGTCATGTCTGTGATTCTTTTAGTCACTTTAAAATAGATTGCAGTCGGGGGAGAAATGTTAATGATTTAAAAATTCCCAACTGGAGAGAAGGATTAGCATGTGTTAAATGTCGTCTGAACAATAGAAAAAGAGGGTCATTGCATATTTTTTTCAGGGAATGTTCTCCCAGTCAAGAATCTAAAATTTATTTGACAGAGCAAAAAAGTCCTTTATATAAGCATGTAGCACAAAAATTTCCTCTTACCTGCGGAAGTGAATATCTAGGAGAAAAAATTGCTTATGGAACGATGACAAAGGATGGAATTAGGAATGAGTCTTTGACTGGTCTCTCGTTTGAAAATAATAAATTTGACTATATACTTTCTTTTGATGTTCTAGAACATATACCTAATTATATTCAAGCATTTAAAGAATGTTTGAGAGTGTTGAAGCCAAAAGGTAAGTTAGTCTTTTCTGTGCCATTTAATATAAATTCACCTTCAAACATAATCAGAGCAAAAGTTGATCATGAAGGAAATATAATCCATCTGAAACCAGCTCAGTACCATGGAGATCCTATGAGTAAGGATGGTGTGTTATGTTTTCAAGACTTTGGATGGCAAATGCTTGATGAAATAAGAGAGGTTGGTTTTAGTTGTGTAGAAGCGATAATTTATAGGTCGAGATTTTATGGATATTTAGGGAATAGCCATACTGTTTTTGTGGCACAAAAATAGCTTTTATTCCGTTCTATGGAATAATGATAGAAGAATTTATTAAAACAGTTTGTGTTATAAATTACCAATTGAATTTTATTTGTAGATACTCTTCCAGTTTTTGGTTATGAATATGGAAGAATTCAGTCAACTTTTGTCTAATATCTTCTTCTAGGGGAGGATAAGAGCCTATGTTCAACTTGTGATATTGATTATTGATAACTTTGGGCAATTCGAGAAATTGAAAAACTAGTTCCATAATCTTGCCAGGGCAATCAAAAAAATCTTCGCTTTTCAAAATTAAAAATTGCTCTCGGGGGAATATTTGCAACCATCGTTGTAACTTGAGAAAATAGAGGCTTTGAAATAAAGTACCTCCTGAATGAGATAACTCATCAATGGTCATTTGTTGAGAATGTTTTATTCCTCTGATGATTACTTCTTCTAGTGTTTTTGTGACTTTTCCTGTTTTTTTATTTTGATAATAGTCAGAAATACTGCGATCAGCAGGATTTCTCAATAAAACGATTAGTTTGGTATTTGGGGCAGTTTGATAAATTCTTTCTGGTACATGGCGCCTGAAAAAATAGCTAGGGGAAGCTTCTCCTGTAATGAATTCTGGATCGTCTGTAATGGTTGGAAATTGAGATAAATACCAGTCCCAGCCATTGGTAAAGTTTTTACTGAAAAAATTGATTTCCTTATTATTCGGTAAGAGAATTTGGGGATGATTGTCTAAATAAGAATAAAGAGAAGTTGTTCCACATTTACCAGCGCCAATAATTAAAAAATCAGGAGCTTGTTGTTTGGGCGATCGCCAATCTAGTTTCACCAATTCGGGATTGAGAGCCACGGTTTTTTTATAGATAGACTTGCGATAGTAAACCTTCGCCTCTTTTAGTTTCTGTTGTTGAGTTAGTAGGTCTGCTAGATTGTTTAAGGCAGGGACCAGATCTGGATTTTGTTCTAATATTTTTTGATAAAAACCAATGACTTTTTCCAGCCAAGCTGATTCTAGTTGAGTGAATTTTAAAGCTGTGTAGGCAGGAAGATAATTAGGATTGAGTCTTAGTGCCCGACAAAAACAATTGACTGCCTCTTTAAGATCATTGTGCTTTTTCAAAGATTCTCCGAGTTCAACTTGCAAATCTGGAGAATTAGGTTGGAGCTGTACGGATTTTTTTAAGCAATTGAGAGCTTGTGCCTCATCCCCCTGTCGGACAAAAGCCCGAGCCAAATTGCGGTAAAACCAGGGATTTTCTTCTTCTAGTTTGATGGCTTGAGAGAAGAATTTTATAGCCTTTTGAGTTTTTTTTAAATGTAATAATATTATTCCTAAATTATTATAAGACCAACTATAGTTGCGATTAACTTCAATTACTTTTTTATAGGCTATCATAGCCTCTTCATATCTTTGCTGCTTACATAAAACCTGCCCCAAATTAAAATTGGCATCCCAACGATTAGGTTCTAAATCAATAATTTTTTGAAAACTTTTGCTGGCATCCTGCCATTGTTGTTGCTCGACTTGTTTTTTTGCTTGGGTAAAATATTCAGCAACCGACATAATATTAACTTTGGACCGATAATATAGATTGGACTATTTCCCAAAGATATTAACTCAGCAACTTGTAATGTCAAGCTGCTTTTTGGTGACTTACCAGGACTTCGTCCTTAAAGACAGAGGGTAGAAGGCAGAAGGAAATAACTTACTTCCTCCTTCTGCCTTCGTGTGACATGGCGAATATTAGGATATAACATTGACTGAATACTAGAGGAAAATGAGACCAGTATTTACAAGACCTTGATATCAGTATTTACAAGACCTTGAGAACCTGTGAGAGTTGCCAATACTTGTGCCCCTTGACCACCTTCCCCATCTTGATCGAATAAAACTCGACCTGTGGCAGCATCGTAGCCAAATCGATGATTGTCGTCTGTTGCTATAGTTCCTCCAAAGAATTGAGATAGGGGTAATACTCCCCCAGATAAACCTCCAGGGAAAAGCGCTCCAACAATCAGAATTTCATCTACACCTGTTGCAAATTGTTCAATGGTGTCGTTGCCTTCTGTGGGAGAGAGGTAGATGAAACTGTCATTTCCTGCACCTCCATTTAAGATGTCTGCTCCAGCACTACCGACTAAGAAGTCATTGCCATCACCACCATTAATTGTGTCATTCCCGTTGCGTCCAGTTAGGCTATTACTCTCAGCATTTCCCAATATATTGTCGTCAAACTCAGAACCAATAATATTTTCAATGCTGATTAAGGTATCAGTTCCGCCAAATCCTCCATTGACAATGCCCGTATTTAAGTTTACATTCACTCCTGCGGAGTCGCTTTGATAAACTGCTGTATCTATATTGGGTCCGCCGTCAAGAATATCATTCCCAGCTCTCCCGTCTAGTACATCATTGCCTGCAAATCCTGCCAGCAATTCAGAATCTGTAGTTCCCGTCAAAGCATCATTACCTCCAGTACCGCCAACTGTATTGAGGGGCTCTGTGATCAGATTGGGAATAATAGAATCTTCAATTGGGATGATATTAATACCTATTGTGGCAATATCAGTTAAACCGCCAGCATCGCTAATCTGATAAGCAAAGCTATCGAGACCGTTGTAATCTGGATTTGGAGTGTATGTGAAAGTGCCATCTCCATTGTTAACCACTGTTCCGTTAGTTGCTTGCGCGATTATTGTCGCAGAAGTGGGAACAAGATTACCATCTACATCAATGTCATTAGCTATTGCAGCAATGTTGACTGGGACATCTTCATCCGTAGTAACATTTTCGTCATTCGCAATCGGAAAATCATTCACGGAATTTACTGTGATGCCTACTGTCGCAATATCAGTCAAACCACCAGCATCGGTAATCTGATAGGTAAAGCTATCGAAACCATTGTAATTTGGATTAGGAATGTAGGTGAAGGTGCCATCCCCATTGTTAACTACTGTGCCGTTAGTCGCTGGGGAAACAACTGTTGTGGAAGTTGGATTTAGATTACCATCTATATCAATATCATTAGCTATTGCGACAATGTTGACTGGAATATCTTCATCTGTGGTCAAACTATCATCATTGATGACAGGGGCATCGTTAACCTCGGTGACATTGATCACAAAAGGTACCGAGTCACTAGTATTTATGCCACCATTTATCGTGTCTCCATTATCTATTAAGGTGACAATGACATTAGCAATGCCATTAGCATTATCGACAGTTCCATAGGTTAAGGTGCCATCAGGTGCGATCGCTGGTTCCACGGAGAAAAGGGCAGGATTGTCATTAGAGACAATAAAGTTCAGAGCCTGTTCAGCTTCATCTTCAGGCCCTGGGGAAATGGCCGTTGCCCAGACCAAACTTTGCACTCCTGAATCTTCTGGGATAATTTGGTCTGGTCCTGGGATAAAGCTCGGAGCATCGTTAACCTCAGTGACATTGATCACAAAGGGTACAGGAGCACTAGAATCTACACCACCATTATCGGTGCCACCATCATCTATTAAGGTGACAATGACATTAGCAATGCCATTCGTATCGTCGGTGGGGGTATAAGTTAAGGTGCCATCAGGTGCGATCGTTGGCACCACAGCAAAAAGAGCCGGATTATCATTTTCAACAAGAAAGTTGAGGGCCTGCTCAGCCTCATCCACAGGCCCGGGAAAAATAGCTGTCGCCCAACCAGTAATATTTTGCGCCCCTGCATCTTCTAGAACAATTTGGTCAGGTCCAGCGGTGAAGCCTGGAGCATCATTGACCGGCTCAATATTAATCACAAAGGGGATAGGGCCAGTAGTGTCTATGCCACCATTTTCGGTCCCACCATCATCCGTCAAGGTGACCGTAACATTGGCAGTTCCACTAGTATCGTCGATGGGGGTATAAGTTAAAGTGCCATCAGGTGCGATCGTTGGCACCACAGCAAAAAGAGCCGGATTATCGTTTTCAACAAGAAAGTTGAGAGCTTGGCCAGCTTCATTCTCAGGGCCAGGAGAAGGACCTATCGCCCAGGCTAGGTTTTGAGCCCCTGCATCTTCGAGGATATTTTGAGTGTCCCCAGGGGTAAAATTCGGAATATCATTGACAGAATTGACAGTAATTGCCACAGTTGCTGGAGCATTTCCTCCATTACCATCGTCAATGGTGTAGGTATAGGTGTCAGTACCATTAAAGTCAGGATTAGGAGTATAGGTAATGGTGCCATCGGCATTTACAGTAGTAGTCCCATTGGTACCATCGGTGGCACTTGTAACAGTTAAGGGATCTTCATCGAGGTCACTATCGTTAGCTAAGACTGCTGTAGTTACTGCAAGATCTTCATCTGTGATGTCGCTATCATCTAGGGCAATAGGCTCATCATTCACAG
>NZ_ALVZ01000052.1 GCF_000332055.1 Xenococcus sp. PCC 7305
ATCCCTCATCCTTTATCCCTCATCCTTTATCCCTCATCCTTTAGAATTGCTAGTGATACCAAGATCATTTATAACCTTATTTATTGAGGTGTAAAGAGGTTGAATTAGACTTGCCGAATTTACAATTTATAATTCATAATTCATAATTCTTCCTCAAACTGTTAAAATTCGTTAAGGATTATATAATTTTTCTCAATGGGATTACAGCAAGCAACAATTGCAGTGGATGCTATGGGTGGCGATCATGCCCCTGATGAAATCGTAGCCGGAGCAATCCGAGCTGCTGCCGAGTTAGATGTCAAAGTACTTTTGGTCGGATGCCCAGAGCAAATCCGCTCCTGTGTCGACCATCATGGTGGTTTAGATACTTCAAGAGTGGAAATTGTTCCTGCCGATGGAGTTATCACTATGGAGGACAAAGCTACTAGTATTCGTCGCAAACCAAACGCTTCGATTAATGTAGCGATGAAACTTGTTAAAGAGCAAAAGGCTCAGGCAGTGGTTTCCGCGGGAAATTCTGGTGCAGCCATGTCATCAGCATTGCTTCGCTTGGGTCGACTGAAAGGGATTGATCGTCCGGCGATCGGTGCGGTTTTTCCCACTATTGTTCCTGGGAAATCGGTCATCATTCTAGATGTAGGCGCTAATATGGATAGTCGTCCCAAATATCTAGAGCAGTTCGCTGTGATGGGAACAATTTATAGCAAATATGTCATGGGAGTAAATGAGCCTCATGTCGGTTTACTCAATATTGGCGAAGAACCAGGAAAAGGTAATGAGCTAGCTGTTGAAACCCATAAATTATTATCTAGTAATTCGCAAATTCCTTTTAAGGGTAATGCCGAGGGCAGAGATGTCCTCTCAGGAGACTTTGATGTGATTGTTTGTGATGGTTTTGCTGGAAATGTTTTACTCAAATTTGCCGAGGCGGTTGGAGAAGTGATGCTCAACATTATGAAAGAGGAACTTCCCAAGGGTCTACGGGGTAAAGCCGGGACTTTGATGTTAAAACCAAATTTGCAAAGGATCAAAAAAAGAATTGACCATGCAGAACATGGTGGCGCATTGCTATTTGGGGTGTCAGGAATTTGTGTCATCAGTCATGGGAGTTCTCAATCGCCTTCAATTTTTAATGCTATTCGCCTGGCAAAAGAAGCTGTTGATCATCAGGTCTTAGAAAGAATCAGATCCTATAACGAAGAACATATGCAACAAGCTAAAGCGATTGCCTCGGCGAATTCGTAAACTTTTTCCCCCAAGGAGCAAGGGAGATTCACATTGAATAACATTGGCGCGGGTATTACGATTATTGGCTGCGGTTCGGCTGCACCTCAAAATAAATTAACGAATGTGCATTTGTCTGAGATAGTGGAAACTTCCGACGAATGGATCAATAGTCGAACAGGTATGAGAACTCGTCATATCAGCAATAAGACAGAATCTCTGAGTCAATTGGCCGCAGATGCTGCCCAGAGGGCGATCGCAGATGCCAATTTATCTCCTACGGATATTGACCTGATTGTCCTGGCGACTTCAACTCCCGATGATTTATTTGGCAGTGCCAGTAAAGTTCAAAGTTTAGTAGGAGCTACCAGAGCTGTTGCTTTTGATCTCACGGCGGCTTGTTCGGGTTTTGTCTTTGCTTTGATCACGGCTAGTCAATTTATCCGCACTGGGGTTTATCAAAACGTAGTGGTGATTGGGGCTGATATTCTGTCGCGTTGGGTGGATTGGTCAGATCGCACGACTTGTGTCTTGTTTGGTGATGGTGCGGGGGCGATCGTCTGTCAAGCAAGTCAAAATAGCGATCGCTTGTTAGCTTTTGAAATGCATAGTGATGGCAGCCAAAATGCTTGTCTCAATCTGCCCTACCAAAGCCAGTCTAAGTCTTTAGTCCCTGGGATTACGACTCAATATGGCACCTACAAACCAGTCACTATGAATGGAAGAGAAGTGTATCGTTTTGCAGTGGCCAAAGTTCCTGAGGCGATCGAAAAAGCGATGTTCCGTGCCGGCTTAGTAGTAGAAGATATTGATTGGTTGCTTTTGCATCAAGCGAATCAAAGAATTATGGATGCGGTGGCCAAACGCCTCAAGTTACCGCCCGAGAAAATCTTGAGTAATATTGCTGAGCATGGCAATACTTCAGCAGCTTCGATTCCCCTAGCTTTGGATGCAGCGCTCAAAGAAGGCAAGGTAAAAGCAGGAGATACGATCGCGACCGCAGGTTTTGGTGCCGGTCTGACTTGGAGTGCCGCAATTTTCCAATGGGGATGAGTGGTATTGAAATTTATGGAGCCGCGAATATAAGGCCTACCACCTGACAAACCAGTCTTGATAAGCCTTTCTCATAACTTGGAAATAAACCCTTTGTAATGGGGTTATCAAGCGTTTCTCAATGGTCAAGAAGAAGACTTACGGGGGAAACTGGGTAATTTTACCGCAGCAATAGATTTGGGCTGATTTTCTTTCTTAGTCACCACAATTTCTGGCGCTGGCCAATTTGAATTGCTTTTTACAGAAGCTTCTTTTTTTGCCGTTAATAGAGGAGAAACTTCTGAAGATTCGGTTAATTCGACTAAATCTCGGGTTAATATGGCGACTTTTTCAGGCTCATGAGCCTCAGACCAAGATTTGATGGGCTCGCTTTGATGAACTTGAGGAAAAGAAGGTGATAAGACTTTTTCTGGCGAAGCTTCACCTTGGGACATGTATTTTTCCAACATAGCTCGATACTTAAGGGTATTTTGCTGTTGGCGATCTAGTCTGTTTTGTAATTCTTTGATTTGTTTGTTGGCAGCTACAATTTTATAATTTTTGTCATTATTATCATCCTGAAGCTTAGTACATTCTCTTTCTATTTTGGCAATTTCTTGTTGTGATCGCTCTAGTTTTTGAGCAAAGTCTTGGGCCAAAACTTGTTGTTCTTGCAATTTTTGCTGAGAATTTTCTACTTCCTGTAACAGATTAGCAACCTCTTCTTGATGCTCATTTAGTTTTTCTGCCTGTTGTTCAAGTAATAAATTATTATTTGTAAATCGGTTGTTTTGTTCTTCCCCTCTATTTTGAGCTTCTGCTATTTCTTGTTCTAAAATGAAGACCCTCTTGAGCAATTTACGATTATGTTCCCGTAATTTATGGGCTAATTTTTGCCAATCAATATTTTTGGGGGTGCTGTTATTGGATTGAGATTCTGCAACAAGTTGAGATGGGTTTTGGGCTTCCGGCTTGTCTTCTTGCTTGTTGTTTATCGTAGGGGGATGATGCTCATTATTCTCCGTCGACTGAGAATCTAAGGAAGATTCTGGTGATGGCACATTGCTGGTATTATCACTCATAGTTAATTATTTTTTGATTAGTTGAGAAGGTTGGTTTGCTTTTTCTATTGGCAATTTAATCTGAAGCCACAGCTACAGCCACAGTTTATTTAGTTTTAACCAAGAATAATTTTTTGTAAACAGGTAGAAATACGGATATGTAACAGAATGATAAGTAGCAAGCCTACATTGTCTCAGTGTTCCAATCACTATTCCTTAATTCTTTGCCAATTCATAATGTCCCAAGTCCGCATATCCCAAGGAGTTAATTCATAACCGGTGACATCATTACTAAAAGCGGTAACATTAGCTCGATGAACTAGTGGAATGACAACAGCTTCATTGACTAATAAATCATTCATCTCAATGAAAAGTTGTTCTCTCTGCTTGGAATCTAACTCCTTGTTCGCTTGTCGCCACAGAGCATCATATTTTTCATTGCAGTAGCGAGCACGATTATTGCCTTGCCAACCATTAGACTTTTGGGGAACAGACTCGCAAAGATAGAACTGCATATAAGTACCAGGATCGGGATTAGTGTTGCCTGTGGTATACATTTGCAAATCAGCATAAAAACGTTCTACTGTATCCTCACTGCTAGGATCGCTGGAAAAATAAACGCTAGCATCAATGCTTTTTAACTCAACTTCGATTCCCAAAGCTTGTAAGTCCCGTTTGATAATCGCTTGAGTTTTCTGTCGTAAAGGATTTACCGAAGTCTGAAAAACGATTGACATTTCGACCCCATTTTTATCTCTAGTCCCATTGCCATTAGTATCTTGCCATCCTGCTTCGTCTAGCAATTGGGTCGCAAGCTCAGGGTTATACTCATAACTTGTATTGGTCGAAACATATTGTTGGGGTGCCACCAAAAAATTGGCCGTAGCTTGACCTGTCACTCCATATAGTTGCTGGGCAATAGTTTCCCGGTCAATGGCAAAAGTTAAAGCTTGGCGCACTTTGCGATCGCTAAAAAAAGGATGGGGAAATTCAACACTAGAGCGCTCACCGTCCTCTGTTGCCCGATTCGGATCAGTATGGTTAATCACTAACCTTTCCATCAAGGCCCCAAAATTACTAACAACCTTGCCTTGTCCCGCTGATTCGAGTTCCTGGAGGAGCTGGGCTTCTACTTGAAGGTTATAGGCAAAATCGGCATCGGATGTCTGCAAGACGGCTCTGGCCGCAGAAGTGGCATCGCCGCCACCCTTGAGTTCTACTTGGGTAAAACCTAGTTTTTCGGCCGCGCGAAATTCGGGATTAGCTTCATAAATAACTGTATCTCCTGGTTTAAATTCTACGACTCGATAAGCTCCTGTGCCGACGGGTTGCAGATTGGCCGGAGCCTCGCGGGAATTGGCTCCATTATAGTTTTGGTAAATATGTTGGGGTAAAATCATGCCCTCCGCACCAACGAAAACCAAATACCAAGCAGGATTCACATCTTGGAAATTTACTTTAATGGTGTAATCATCGATCGCTTCGATACTAGATACAACTTCATAAATACCTCCAGAAACCGCAGCAACTTGGGGATTGGTCACAAATTCGTAAGTAAAAATGACATCCTTGGCGGTGAAAGGCTGACCATCCGACCATTTGATATTTTGTTTGAGTTTCCAGGTTACGGATTTTCCATCGGCAGCAACCCCACCATTTTCTACGCTAGGGATTTCTGCGGCGAGAAAAGGAATTAATTCTCCATCATTATTGAAACTCGCTAATGGTTCTAGGGTAATGCGACTAGCTTCGGAATCTTTAAACCCTGTGGAGAGGTGGGGGTTGAGAATTGTAGGGGCCTGCCAATATAGTAGCTTGAGACTATTGGTATTTTTATTAGTTTGACTCGTGCGATCGCTACAGGCTGTGATAGTAGAAGCCAGCAAACAAGATAAACCAAGAGATAAAATTTTCTTCACAATCTAAAATCCATTCCTCATGCCCCAAAACAAATATTCTAGTCCCGAAAGAGCAGAAAAAAGTTTAAAAACTCTGATAGAGTTTCTTTTCGTGTTAATAAAAGTTAATTGAGAATCAAAGGTTTGAGGTATTGGGTGTTAGGTTTTAGGTGAATCCCGACAGAATATAAGTTTAGTTAAGAAAGTAAATATCGTGGCCAAACGTAAAGGCGATCGCAAAGAGCAAAATTCCAGTACCGCCAAATCTCGCATCCCAGTTGCCAGTGAAGGTTGGAAAACCGCAATTGAAAGCACGACCATAAGATTTGAGCGCGAATATCGACAAGAAGACTTTAATCTTCCCGCAGAAGTAGAAGATATTGGGATTTTTGACGAATGGCAGGCCGGCAGCTTGCAAAATCGCATTAGTTCTCGGTTTTGGGAATTGAAGACCCCGAAGAAGAAACAATCCTGGTTGGATATTGGTTGTGGTTTGAGTTTTTTGATTTATCCCTGGTACGAGTGGAATGCTTTTTTCTCAGGACAAGAAGTTAGTACTTTTGCTAGAGATACTTTGATGAGTCGGGGGCCACAACTGAATTCTAAGTTATTTCGGGGAGTGAAGTTGGGGGCAGGGCATCTGTTGGATTATGAAGACAATCAGTTTGATGGTGCGATCGCGACGGGTTGGAGTTGTTATTATTCCCCCGATTATTGGGAGCGGGTGCTAGATGAGGTGAAGCGAGTTTTAAAACCTGGAGGCAGCTTTATTTTTGATGTGGTTGATCCTGATAGTTCTCTGGCGGAGGATTGGGCGATTTTAGAGACTTATCTGGAAGCGGAAGTTTTGTTGACCTCCTTGGATGAATGGCGTGGTTTGGTGAAGAAGGCTGAGGGGAAAGTTGTGAAAACGGAGAAGGGGGAGTTGTTTCAAAGTTTTCTTGTTAGTTTTTAGTTGGGTTGAAATTTCGCGCAAAGGCGCAAAGACGCAAAGGAAGACACAAAGGAAGATTTTTCTTTGGATAAAATTGGAGGCAAACATGGTTAGTAAAGAGGAAAAATAACTAGGAAAATCGCTATACTACTAGTGGTAAGAAAAAAAATAGCATATGGCAAAAATTTCAATTTCGCTATCAGATGAGCTATTGAATTATCTAAATCAAAAAATTGATAATCATAGCGCTTTGATTGAGTCGATACTACAAAAATGGCAGCAGCAGCAAGAGGATGAAGCTCTGGCAGAAGCTTGTGTCGCAATAGATGAATTGGAATTAGGCTGGACAGAAGAATGGCAAAAAGCAGCGATTACCGATTGGGAGAAATCTGGTTAGTCACTTTTAATCCTTCAGTTAGAACTGAAATAAAAAAAGACTCGCCCAGCCTTAATCATTTCTGGAAGTTTATTCAATCAAAAGCGCAGTAAAGTATCTGTCTTGCCTTTTACTTCTCTCAAAACTTCAGATAATAGTATTTCCCCCGCAATTGTAAAAGTTTGTTCATCAGAGAAAAGCTTTATCAAATAAGGATTTTAATGCATTTTTGAGCTTTGGGTGATCGCTAGCAAGAATAATTGTTAGTTTTTAAAGTGATCTCGACTCTGTGATTTGCAATCCCCGTATATCGTCTAAAATCGGATAAATTAATTCAATATAGAATCTTAAAGAATGTATTTGTAGCTCTCAAATTAATTTTTCGAGTCTATATTTTTTTCTGCGAAATGTCGGTTCAAAACAATTGACCAATCTATTCCTCATTATATTTAGCTAAGTTTAATAAATAAATAAGATAGTCAATGAATCCTAATATTTGTAATGCGCGCTCTGGAGATAAATCGCCTAATAAACGGTGATGAACTATGTTTCTTATATAACCAAATGCACCTTGAAATAGAAAAAATACAGCTTTTTGTTCAGCAGGAATATCACTAATGATAAGCTTAGGATCTTTCTCGGAAAATGCTATATTAACTAGCTTTGCGCCTGTTTCACTTCCAGTTGATTTTGTAAGATCTCTTAGTCGATTTTCAAGTATTTTTGTTGCCTCCATAACAACGGTATCATGTCTTTCTGGTTGTTCTCTTTCTTCAAAATGATTAAATAAATCTAAGCACCTTGTCCTTAATTCACTATCCAGAATTTCTATTGAATTTATAAAAACAGGTCTGGGTCGCTTAGCATTAGGGATTGCTTCTTCTTCTAATTCAGTTTTTTCAATATATTCATTTTCTACTACTTGATCAACAAGTAGAGGTACAGTTGAAGCGGATATAAAGATCCCAGATTTAAGAATCTCCTCTAATTTGGTGATTTGAGTGTCAACTACTTTAAGAATATTGATGGAAATATTTATTTGCGCAGATAACTTATTTCTTCTACTGTACAAAAACTGAATGTAAAGCAAACAAACTGACTTAAGATATCTAATATCACCATGAGAAATACTTATATGATACCCAGGAAATCTTTTTTCTTCATTCAATTTATTCTCCAAACTATCTATAAATAATTCTGTTTTATAGACATCCTTTGTTAATACTAATTCTGCTTCTATATCATCAGTTAAAATATCATTTAAGTACTCATCCTGTTCAATTTTTTCTATATTTTGTTTTAAGAGTGACAAATAAAATTTAAGAGATTTGAGAAAAAAATTCAAAGGTTTTACATTTAAGAAAAAGCAGTCATGGATATGGCTGTTAGAAAGTTCATTCTTATTATGGGAATCTTCTGGGTACGAGTATTTAACTTCTATCATAATGAGAAAAATTAATTTCCTGAAAATTTTCTTGTATCAATAGTTCGGATAGTTTTTGAAAAAAGCTCGAAAAGCCTAATTTATCCTTAGCTTTCCCAGTCTAAAATAACGCTCAAACGCCCATTATTTTAGTTAGCGATTAATTTTTGTCCGAACTGTTGTTGTATATAATTTAACCAACAATCTTAATCAAGTAAATCAAGACCATGAACAACAACAATAGAGCTATTAATTAAGAATAAACGTCTCTGGTTGAGATCAAATCAATGATGTGACTTTACTAAATAGTCTTAAAGAAATCAAAGTACGATAACTTCTCCAGAAATGCGATCGCGTTTTTTAATCAATCATCTATTAAGACCAAAACAGCAAAACTGTTACACTAATCATCAGTGGGTTTTCTTAGGTTGGAATGCTTAACCGACTTATCAAAATATTTATAACAAAGGAATTTTATTAAAAATGCAAGACTTTTTCCAAAATGTTGAGCGCTATCCTCGCTACATGATTAGCTTAATTGCAGGTATTTTTTGGGCTTTTTTTGAAAAACTGCTGCCCTTCCTGAAAAATCCTGTAACTGCAATCGCGCTAGTTGGTTTTCTCGTGGGAACATTTGTCTTTTTATATCTAACTCTCGAAGCAATGTTGGGCATAAGTTAGAACATTCAACCTCAACCAGCCAAAATGATACCTTTAAAAGATGAAAACCCGATTAGTACAACTCCTATTGTTGTTTATCTACTAATCGCGATTAATATCGCAGTATTTTTTCAGCAATTGAGTTTGGGCGAACAGCTTAATAATTTTTTTCAGCTTTATGCCGTAATTCCTCAAGAACTAACTGCTAGCCTGACAGGAAATCCTCCTGGTCAGTCGGTGCCAGAATGGTTTACTCTAATTAGCTCCCAATTTCTGCATGGGGGCTTTCTGCATATTGGGTTTAATATGCTTTATCTATGGATTTTCGGGAATAATATCGAGGACTCTTTAGGACATGTCAAATTTATTATTTTCTATTTAGTTTGTGGTGTTTTAGCAGGGTTGACCCATTGGTTTTTTGGGATGGAATCTTTGGTGCCGACTATCGGAGCTTCAGGTGCGATCGCAGGAGTCATGGGTGCCTATGTCATCAAATATCCCAAAGCCAAAATTTTGACTTTGCTTCCTCTCGGTATTTTTATCACAACAATTCGGATTCCTGCGATCTTTTTTCTGGGGTTTTGGTTTTTACAACAGGCAATTAGTAGTTTTGCCTCTCTGGGAATGGAAGCTGGGGGTGGAGTTGCCTATTGGGCTCATGCTGGGGGTTTTGTCTTTGGGGTAATTGTGGGGCCCATGCTGGGATTATTTAGTAAAAGAAGAAGATGAGATTAAATAACAGAGGAGATGTCTCCAATGAAATCACTAAACTGAATTGCTTCTATATTAA
Source organism: Xenococcus sp. PCC 7305 (assembly GCF_000332055.1). Classification (GTDB taxonomy): domain Bacteria; phylum Cyanobacteriota; class Cyanobacteriia; order Cyanobacteriales; family Xenococcaceae; genus Xenococcus. The sequence goes on from NZ_ALVZ01000052.1 coordinate 9,399, forward strand.
ATAAAGTATCTCTACCATCACCACGATTGCTAATATTCTCAACAGTTGTTGTTATCCCATCACGAGTAATTTCGTACTCGGAAATGCTTCCGGCAAAAACAGCAATGTCATTTCCATTTCCTCCGTCAAGGGTATCACGACCATTACCTCCAGATAGAGTATCGTTGAAATCCCCACCAAATAGTTCGTCATTAAATTGGGAACCAGTAATGTTATAAATTTCTACATTACTGAACTCGACTATATTGCCACCCCCACTAAGTCTTCCTGATCCTAGAGCTGGCACCGAATTAGAAGAGTAGGATATTCGATTGGCAGACAGAGAATAGTCGATTTCTAAAAGATCAATCCCAGCCCCGCCATCTACAGTATCCACACCCAATCCTGTTCTGATAGTGTCGTCGCCTGAACCAAGAGTGATATCGAGATTTTCAAAATTACTAGCTGTTGTTCCATCAATCAAAGTCATAGTTGAAAGCGTATTATCCACAACTGAACCTTGATTAAAGATAGATAAATTACGACTTAAAGTATCACTACCTTCTCCACCATCAAGGACATCAGCCCCTTGACCACCATCGATAGTGTCACGACCATTACCTCCAGATAAGGTATCGCTAAAATCTCCACCAAATAGTTCGTCATTAAATTGGGAACCAGTAATGTTATAAATTTCCACATTACT
>NZ_ALVZ01000053.1 GCF_000332055.1 Xenococcus sp. PCC 7305
CCTCCAGTTGTTGAACCTCCAGTTGTTGAACCTCCAGTAGTCGAGCCCCCAGTTGTTGAGACTCCCGTCGAACCTCCAGTTGTTGAACCTCCCGTCGAGCCCCCAGTAGTTGAACCTCCCGTCGAGCCGACAAGTGATGGTGAAATTGATGTTGAGATAAAAATCGATCCCTGGTCTCATAACTCTGGTGCTACTGTGCATCTAGAAGTAGAAAATGTAGGAGAATCAGAAATCTCCGGTGCCGAAATTAAGTTTAGATCTGATTTTGCCATTAAAGACTTAGATACTGATATTTGGAGTGCCAGTATTGTTAGTGAAACTACTATCGACGGACAATATGAGTATGTGCTGGATTTGGATGGTAATGAGGACCTAGCTCCTGGCGAAAAACATTCTTTTGGCTTTAATACTTTAGACGCTACTCCTGAATTTGAATATATTACTTTGAATGATGGCTCCACACCACCTACTCCTCCAGTAGTTGAACCTCCTGTAGTTGAACCTCCTGTAGTAGAGCCTCCAGTTGTCGAACCCAATCCTAATCCTGGCTCCAATAAAGGTGTACAGCTTATCTTTGACACAGATATGTCTAATGACGTTGACGATGTTGCTGCTTTGGCAATGATTCATGCTTTAGCCAATAATGGAGAAGCTAATTTGCGTGCTGTCGTCACAAATGCCAACTCTATCTTCCCCAGAACAGCTTCCACCGTTGATGTCATTAATACTTACTATAATCGCCCAGATATTCCCATTGGTGTCACTAAGCTTTCTGGTTTAAAACAAGATGGAACTTGGTATGGCGGGAATATGCATAAAATGTTCCCCCACGACACCCCAGAAGATAGTCAAGTAGAAGATTCTGTTGATGTCTTAAGAGCAACATTAGCTGCTGCAGAAGATAATTCCATTACTTATGTCAGTGTCGGTTATCTAATAAATATGGCTAGTTTGCTGCGCTCTGGACCAGATGAGCATAGTGATTTAACTGGAATGGAACTAGTTGAACAAAAGGTTAAAGAAGCTGTGATTATGGGAGGTCAATATCCCCATAGTGGCAAAGAATTTAACTTTGCCGAGAGTAGACCTCAAGATACTCAACTAGTTGTAGATACTTGGCCCACTCGCATCGTCTTTTCTGGGGCTGAAATTGGCTATAAAATGTATAGCGGAACTAGTCTACAAAACGCACCAGACTCTAATCCAGTCAAATATGCCCACGAAGTATTCAGAGGATTTGATACGCCCAATAATGCAATTACTGATGGGTATCATACTTGGGATCAGACAGCTGTCTTATGGGCAGTTAGAGGAGATGAAGACTTGTGGCGAAGAGTAGATAATGGATTTAATCAAGTTCATTCTGATGGCTCTAGTCAATGGCAGACTTGGCGCGATGATTCTCGTCAGGAGTATTTAGTCAAAACGAAAGATAATTCCCATTACGTAAATATTGTTAATGATCTATATTTATCTCCTCCACTAGACAACCCAGTAGTTGAACCTCCAGTAGTTGAACCTCCTGTCGTTGAACCTCCAGTAGTTGAACCTCCTGTTGTGGAACCTCCAGTCGTTGAGCCTCCTGTTGTGGAACCTCCTGCGCCTACTACAGGAGATGGTGAAGTATCCCGACCAGATTATAATCAATCCACAGGATTCTTTACTCTTAATGGCAAAGTCTACGATGCTAATGGCAATGAGTTTATAGCCCGTGGTGTCAATAATAGACATGTTTGGTTTGATAGTTGGGGTCAAACTCCAGCTCTCGATTCTCTTGATAATATTGCTGACTTTGGTTTTAACTCGGTAAGAATTGTCTGGGAAGTTGATCATAAGGATGGTAGCCTGACTAATGACTCAATTCTAGAAAGAATTATCCAAACAACCATTGATAATAAAATGGTTCCCATGGTCGAACTCCATGACTTTACAGGCAGCAATAATAATAGTGACTTACTCAACAGAGGAGTCAAATGGTGGACTGATAGATCTGCTATGTGGGAGAAATACGAAGAGTCTCTCATGATCAATATTGCTAATGAATTTGGCGACTGGTATTATGCCCAAGGTTCTAGTCGAGCGGAATTTCCTAAAGTCTATAAAGAGGCAATTACTAGAATCAGGAATGCTGGTATTGATAATACTCTCGTTATCGATTCTTTCAGATACGGCAAAGAGGCCAGCTTAATTGCCGAATATGGGCAAGAAATCTATGATCACGACCCTCAGAAAAACGTAGTCTTTAGTGTTCATTTCTATTGCGGTGGAGGAGACGATCCTAATCAAATAGCAGAAGCTTTTGATTCAATAACAGGACAAGGCTTACCAATGGTAGTTGGAGAGTTCGGGCCTACCCATCCTCCTTGTGGTGATGTTCGCGACGATGTCATTATGGCTGAAGCGCAAGAGCATGGAGTCGGCTATTACCCTTGGGCTTGGGACGACGGCGAATGGGCTTTGGTGGCTAATCGCAACTGGGAAGCTGATTCCTATAATGAGCTCACTCAGTTTGGGAAAGATGTAATCTATGGTCCTAATGGAATCGAGGAAACATCGGAGATTGCTACTATTTTTGAGGATTTCTAGAAAGTAGCGAAAAGCTTTCCTAGCCAAAACATATATAAGACGTTGCCTGGTAGTAATTACTTAGCAACGTCTTAATTTTTAGTCAGTCTTTATGAGCAGGGTTTTGTCCTTTTGTTCGACTATAGTAAGTAAAAAAGCTTATAGCTGAGAGCAAACGAGCTTGTAGCTACTAGTGAAGCGATTTTAGATAGTGTTGAGGGTAATCAGAATAAGTTCGGTGATTGTGAGACCCGAAAAAATCTACAAATTTTTACTCTTCTTCTTCTTCGCCGCCAATTTGTTTAAGATGAATATGTTTTCTTCCTAATGTTATTTCGAACTCATCTCCTGGCTTAAGACCCATTTTTTTTGTGTAGGCAGAACCAATGAGTAAGTTATGGTTAGACTGTACACTAATACGATAACTGGCAGAGCGACCCCCCCGACCCTGACCATTAGAAGTGCTATCTAACTCTATTCCTTCCGCATCTATTAACGCATTGAGAAATTTCATCATATTAACTCTTTCTACACCGTTCTTGGTAACAGTGTAATAGCCGCATTCTCTTGCTTTTTCCTCTTTAGAGAGGTTGCCAAGTTCTTTAACTTTGTCTACTAACTCTTGTCCGAATAAAGGTTCTGGTTGGTTCATTGTTGTCATTAACTCAAACTACAATTAATAATTTTGTTACATTTAGCAGGTTTGCCAGGTAGCAATACTTATTAAAGATAATAATATACTATTGCATTGCTTTTTGGATTTTAAATTATATTATACTTATCTGAGAATAATTAGGAATATTTTAATCTAGTCAAATGATAAAAATATCAAATTAATCTCATGACATCTGAAAGGTAAAAGATAAGCTATAGTTTATCAATCTTTGATATCTTCAAAACCATAAAATGAAGTTAACAACTCGCAGTCATTATAGTGTAAAAGCTTTGTTAGACCTTAGTTTACAACCAGGATATGGCCCGACATCTGTTAACACGATCGCAGATCGCCAGGGTATCCCGGCACCTTATTTGGAGAAATTATTGATAGAAATGAGGCGGGCAGGCATAGTCAGATCTGTTAGAGGAGCCCAAGGAGGGTATCAGTTAGCAAATAAACCAGAACTTATTTCGTTAGGTCAAATTCTTGAGGCTGTAGGAGAAACTATTGAACCATTAGCAAAGTATCGTCCTGATATAAATATGGCAGAAGATTGGGTAACTTTTAGTCTTTGGAAGCGATTGCATAAGAAGTTAAAGGAAGCATTATACAGCATTAGTTTAGCTGATCTTTACTATGATGCTCGTAGTTGGCAAGCTGCCCAAGGAGAAGAAAATAATTTCATTGTTTAATCGATAAAGTTTATAAAACGATGAAGGATGAAGGATAAAGGATGAGGAAAAGTTACAAGTAACTCATTCACCAATTTCCCACTACCAACTATTAACTGTTAACTATCAATTATTAATTATCAATTAGCTATATTGTTCTCTTCTTCTGAGTTTATTTTAGTCTTGGCATCAATTTGGGATTATGTAATTGGTGATCCGAGATCTTGGCTTCATCCCGTGCAGATTATGGGTTGGATTATTCATAATTATACTCAGTTAGTGATTAAACTAGTCCCTAATAATTTACTCCGTCGGCTAGCTGGTATTATCCTCGGTTTGGGTTTAATTTTGGGTAGTGCCACCATTACTTGGTTAATAATAAAAATCTCGGCTCAAATAAATCTGGGTTTCGGTATTGGGATTGAGATCTTGTTGCTTGCTAGTTGCTTTGCCGGAAAAAGTCTACGAGTGGCAGCAGAAGATGTTTTAGAGCCTTTGCGAGAATTTGATCTGACAACAGCTCGTTCTAAGTTAAGTATCTACGTAGGTAGGGATACGGAGCAACTTTCTTCAAAGGAAATCCTGCGAGCAATTTTGGAAACCGTGGGGGAAAATGCGGTGGATGGGGTAACAGCACCGCTATTTTATGGCATTATCGGCGCTCTGATTCCTGGGGTGGGGCCGGTTCCCCTCGCTTTCGGCTATAAAGCTGCTAGTACATTGGATTCCATGATTGGCTATCTTCGCGAACCCTATACTGATCTGGGATGGTTTAGTGCCCAATTGGAAGATCGCTTAACTTGGCTGCCTTGTCGTTTGACAGTCCTAACTTTAGCCCTGTTTTCTGGCAACCCTCGTCGGGTTTTGACGATTTGTCGTCGAGATGCAGTGCTTGATCCTAGTCCCAATTCTGGTTGGAGTGAATCTGTTTATGCTGCTATTTTGGGGGTGCAGTTGGGGGGCATTAACAGCTATGGGGGTATCATCAAAGAAAAACCCTTATTGGGAAATTGCGATCGCGAAATAACTCCTGCTATTATCCAAAAAGCTTTGGCTTTAACTCGTTATTGTTTTCTCTCTTGGCTTGCGATCGCAGTAATGATCTTGATCTTTATAAGGATAATCTCCAGTTTTATTTAATCACAGTAAATATACGGTAACAATTGTTCAAAAACCGATAAAAAACTTAGAGGCACGGAGGAATCAATCCTGATACTCTCGGAATATTCGACAATATCATGTTGGGAATTATCTTTAAAAGTATATAGATTAATAAATGCCGGATCACAAAAGAATTGGAATTCTCACCAGTGGGGGCGACTGTGCTGGACTAAATGCAGTTATTCGAGCCGTCACTCGTTGCGCCATTAAATCCTATGGCTGGGAGGTTTTTGGTATTTGCAAAGCCACTCACGGTCTCATGGCTCGTCCGCCCGAAGCTATGAAATTGACAATTTCTAAAGTAGATCCTTTCCTTACGATGGGAGGTACTTTTTTGGGGACAACCAATAAAGGAGATCCTTTTGCCTTTCCCATGTCTGACGGAACTTTGGTTGATCGTTCCGCCGAAATCATTGAAGGCTACAAAAAACTTAATTTAGATGCACTGATTGGCATTGGCGGAGACGGCAGTTTAGCTATTTTGCGCAAACTGGCTCAGCAAGGGGGAATTAACCTCGTAGGAATCCCGAAAACCATTGATAATGATGTCAATATGACTGAACGTTCTATTGGTTTCGATACAGCGGTGAATATTGCGACAGAAGCGATTGATCGTCTGCATTTTACCGCCGCCAGCCACAGTCGAGTCATGATTGTCGAGGTGATGGGTCGCGATGCCGGGCATATTGCTTTGAATGCAGGGATCGCCGGCGGAGCTAATATTATTCTAATTCCTGAAATTCCCTATAAGTTAGACAATATTTGTCAACAGATTAAGACCAGACAAACTAGAGGCAGAGATTATTCGATCGCGGTAGTTTCAGAAGCCGTCTGTAATGAATTTGGCGAGCCGATACAAGAAGGACATTTTGTCGATTGTCGTTTAGGGGGAATTGGGCAGTATTTGTCAGAACAAATCACCAAACTCAGTGGTGCTGAAACTAGAGTCACAGCCTTAGGACATACTCAAAGAGGCGGGACTTCTTCCCCCTTGGATCGCATCTTAGCTGCTGCTTTTGGCGTGGCCGCAGTGGAATTAATCGCCCAGGAAAAGTACGACTACATGGTGGCCTGGCGAGATAGATCCGTCGAAGCTGTGCCGATCGCAGAAGCAATTAAGCATTATTATTCTGTTGATCCAGGGGGCACTTTAGTTCAAACGGCTAGGGGTTTAGGAATTTGCTTTGGCGATCGTTGACGGGCTTTGCCCTTGAGGGCAGAAAGCAGAAGGCAGATGGCAGAAGTTTTATGCCTTCATTTAATATTTAGATCTAATCAGAGCTTCAGCTTCATCGCGATTAGTAATTGTCTGATCCAAGGTTGCGGTTAACAACTCATCTAGCATTGTTTTATACTGACGACCTGGCTTATAACCTAAGAGCTTCAGATCATTACCATTAAGTAGTGGTTGAACTTTTGCTAATTTGGTTAAATAGTTCCAGAGAATCTTACGGTTATCTGGGGAAGTTCTGACTGCGAGTAAGATCAGGCCCACATCTTTATAAGAATGGAGTAATTGATAGATTTCGCTGGCTAGATGGCAATCTGGTAATTGAGCAGTAATTTCTAGTTCCATTTGCTCTAATTCCTGGACTCTTTGGATAGTTTCCTTGGGCAATTGGAGATTGGTGGCAACCTGTTCTCGGGACGTTGGGGGTAAATTGGCAATTAATATTTCCAATCGAATTAGCCAATGTTGTAGTTTATTTTCGGGGTCGAGATATCTTAACCAGCGGGAAACACAGCGAACTTCCCACCATAATTTTTTGGTTAAAACCAAATCCTGATGCAGACAGCGCAAAGCTCCCAAATCTGCTAGCAACTGTAATGCTGCCTTCCAATAGTCAGGTTGTAAAATATGTTTGAATTCGGCCCGCAACCTAGTCGTTAATGCCGGGGCCAGCTGATCGCCCAATCTCAGTTTCTCGTAAACACCACTGTCGATCGCATAACGAATATATTCAACAGTTTGTTCTTCAATCTCAAATCCTAAACGAACGGCAAAGCGCACGGCACGATAGATCCGAGTCGGGTCCTCGATGAAACTATTGGCATGAAGCACTCGGATCTGACGCGATCGCAAGTCCAGTAGCCCCCCAAAAAAGTCTAATAAATCTCCTTTTCGGGAAAATTCTCCCTTGGCGGGACGGGTCAGACGAATTGCCAGGGCATTAATTGTAAAATCTCGACGATACAAGTCTTGTCGAATGGAACTCGCCTCCACTTCTGGGTTAGCTGCTGGATAGGGGTAAAATTCGGTTCTGGCCGTGGCAATATCCAACCAAAGACTACCTAATATCGGATCTTTATGCCAAAGCAGTGCCGCAGTTTGAAATTGACCGTGAATCGAGAGCCGAGCTTGAGGATATTTTTCCTGAATCGAACGGGCTAGGTTAACTCCTGCTTGATCATCAGCGGCACGATGGAAACCATCTACGACCAAATCAATATCCTGGAGCAATAAGGGAGCATTATCATCACTAAGCAAGAGATCCCGAACTCCCCCGCCGACCAAATATAAATTCCAACCCCGATTTTGGGCTGCGATCGCAATTTGTGACAGCAACTCCGAAATCGGCTTAGCTAATCTAGTTTTTAATGTGGGTAATAAACAAGAGGTGAGAGGTGCTTTACTATCACGACTAACCGATAATTCTTCTAGTTCCTCGCGATCTTGATGCAATTGACGCAAAACATCGGTACGAGTCACAATTCCAATTAATTCTTGGTTGTCCAAAACTGGCAATCTCCCAAGATCATAGGTCACCATCAAAGATTCAATTTCTCGCAGAGTCGTCTCGGGATTGATAATTTTGAGATTCTGGGACATATAACCCTTGACTGGGGCATGGGAAAAACCATGATGCAACGCAAGATCTAAATCTCGACGGGAAATCACCCCAACTAGTTTTCCTGTGGCTTCAACTACTGATAAGCCTGAATGCCCGTAACGAAAGAGAATTCTTTGGGCTTGTTTGATCGTGGTCTCGGGACGAATTGTTCTGACAGGAGATGACATTAAATCTCTGGCGGTGGGAGGTTCGGGAATCTGCGATCGCAATCCTGTAACTAAACTGCGAAAAACTTCCTCAGCATCTGTTGCCGTCGTTGTCATGGAGGCCGCTTGGGAATGACCGCCACCACCATAGGGAATAAATAATTGATTGAGATTGGTTTCTCTAATTCGCGATCGCCCAATCACAGTTATTTTCGTAGCATCTTTTCTGTGATATTCATGCCCCAGTAACAAAGCATCGCTTTCGGTTAGATCAATTAATCGGGCCGCTAGACTAGATAAACCCTTCACAAATTCATCAGTTTTCAGTAGAACTGAAGTTATTTTATAGCCCCGAATTTCTTTGATTTTTAATTGGGCTAGGGCTTGTTGTAGCATTTCCCGCAATTGAGGGGCTAAACCTGGTTCCACATATTCTGCGATCGCTTTAACATTAGCACCCATTTCCATCAACCAAGCTAAAGCTTTAGCATCGCGGGGAGTCGTCATCTGATAGGTTAGAGAGCCTGTATCAACATGAATGCCTAAAGCCATAGCAGTTGCGGCAATGGGAGGTGGGCTAATCTTCTCTTTTTGTAATAATTCTGCAATCAAACTGGTAACTGCACCAAGTTTTTCGACATGGGTTTGCGTCGCCGGGATATCTGATGCTGCATCAAGATGATGATCGTAAATTTCGATGTTTTGCACATTGGGTAAATCAAGCCAAGCAGCAGCTTTGCCCAGGCGATCGCGTTTTTGGGTATCGGGAATGAGGATAGATCGAATAGTTTGAGGGGAAAGACTGCGTAATTCGATAATCGGAAATTCATCTCGATGCAAGGCCAAAAATTCCCGAACTGTAACATGAGCACCGCCAGTCAAGACAATTTTGGCACCTTTTTTTAGTAGGGATAATCCAACTGCTGCGCCTAAAGCGTCAAAATCTGCTATTTGGTGACATAGAATTAAGTCCATATTTGAGAACAGTTTGGGGGGATAGGATTATTATCTCGCGTTTATCCTCGAATGGGGGCAAAGGCGCAAAGACGCAGAGGGATTTGCTCGTATGTTGCTTGTTATTATTAAATTTTTTACGTAATATTATACGTAATGAGATTTTATTAGTTATGAGCTCTGTGCTTTATGAACACTGCTATTTTCAGCGATCATATTTTTACATCTAGCGAGCTAAATCGCAGATCTGGTCACGTTTTAGATACTGCATTAACAACGCCTGTTACGATTACTCGCAATAATGATTCATTTGCTCTTTTGAGACGAGAGTTGATGACAAATATGGCTAAAGAAATTGAACAGACTAATAAAGTTAGTCAACTTGTTAATGTTGTTTTTCAGCTCACTTTAGGGCAAGAAATTGAGAGCACTAATGAGTTTAAATGGATAGAAGAATTTAACAGGGAAGAACGAGTTGATTTAGTAAATGAAGTTTATGAGGCTTTGAATTTGGCACAGTCAACAGACGATTGGGATGAAGTTGCTGCTGTTATTCATGAATGGCGTGAAAGTGCGATTGCGGTCTCTAGTGACGAGCTTGCAGAAGCATTTAGCTAAAATATAAACAATGTCAGAATCGAGTTTACTTTTAGAGTCTCCAGAAAAAATACTAAATATCAAGGAGAAGGTAAGAGAAGAAAAAGATCATAAACTTTGGACTGTTTAAGGATGGTCATTTGAACTTATCAAAGACTAAAGAATTAAAAGAGGTTGCCGAGAGGATAAAGTAAATGCGGTTAGGGTTTAAAACAGAATTAAAAGTAAATAATACACAAAAAATTCTGTTAGCCAAACATGCAGGAGTAGCTAGACACGCCTGGAATTGGGGTTTAGGTTTAACCAAGCAAATATTAGACAATAATAAAAATAATCCAGAAGCCCTAAAGGATACCGCTTCGCATAAAACAATAAAATTCCCCACAGCTATAGATTTACATAAGTGGTTAGTAGCCTTAGTCAAACCAGAATATCCTTGGTACTATGAAGTATCAAAATGTGCGCCTCAATATGCCCTAAGACATCTGAGAAAAGCTTG
>NZ_ALVZ01000054.1 GCF_000332055.1 Xenococcus sp. PCC 7305
TGCCGCTGCGCGGAAGTAATAAGTAATAAGTAATGAGTAATAAGTCTTGATACATCAGCTTTTTACTCCTCGTTGATAGATAGCTTATTTACGCCTACGTCTACTAGCCGCAAAAATACTCAGTGAGCAAAATATTGCTCAAGCTTTATCCGCCTCTAACCATACAGAATCACCTTGGCGAATGGTTCCTCCTTGGATTACCGAAAGTCGAATACCCGCAATGACCTTGTTGTGTTTAGCAGTTGTTTTCAAAATATTCAAATCTTTTGGTAACTCTGGTTGCTCTAATGTCGTTACAACACATCGCGGACAGAGGGTATCAATTTTCAAGCTCACAGAATCTCCAATGGAGAGAATTTGACCAACCCAGGCATTCTCAATAAATTCTGCTGACTTTGATTGAGTATCAATAAGAAGATTGGGACGAAAGCGACGACTATCAAACTGACCAGTAGGATAAAGTTCTTGTAAGCGATCGAGAGTGGCAGTGGTAATAGCGTGAATGGGACAGGAATCGAAAAAAGTACCTGGGGGCATAAATAATTGGGTCACCGTATCTTGATGGTCAGTGCCTTCCACATCAGGCCAATATTGATCGAGGCTGGGAGCTTCAGGTACAGCAGAAAGGAATTTGATCTCTCTATCTAGCCATTGGGATAGCAGAGTGTTTATCTCAGCTTGTTCACTGGTAACAGTAGAACCATTGGGAAGTTTAATATGAACTGGAGGTATGGACTTGTCAGTCTGAGGTATTTGCTTCAGACTAGCATAGCAGTTGAGAAGGGATGACCATTTCTGGGGATTTTTCGCGCTGGCAATTCGGTTAGTCTTTTCGTCCCAGAGCGCATAAGCGCGATCGCCGAATAATCCTTGTGCGCCGACATCCGACCTATCTAGCTTTTCTCCCTGCATAGACTTGACTGGATAACGCCATAGGGATTTGAGACTACCAACAAATGTCCGCTTCATAAATAATATCTCGATTGCGCGCAGGCTTTTTACAATGGTTGAGCCACTTTATCACGAGCTCTTGAAGCCAAAGGTAGCAAGTCTTACGAATGAATCATCTCTTTTTCTCATCAAGCATCACTATTTTCCCATCTCGCCACTGCTCCAACTTGAACCATGCCCCCATCAATGACTTGTCCACAAGCACCACCACCCCAGTTTTTGTATAAGGCTGCTTTGAGACCTGGCAAGACTTCATCCATGCGTTCACAAGGTTTTGTTTCGGTGAAAATTCTCACTCGACATTCCCCAAGCCGTAGAATTCGTTTACGAGTATTGGCTAATTCTAATCCCCGCACCATGATGTTGGCGCGACGCTTCGATGGATCAATTGTGGCTCCTAGTTCCGTCATGATTCGTTCCCACACCGCAGCATCAATAATCGTTATCTGTCGTCGACCGCCTTGGTTCGCGTTTCCTACTAATCCTTTTCCTGCAATCATTTCAGCGCATTCTACCTGATCCATGGGGCCGCGCTTAGCTCGCTTAATCCATATGGCTTCAATTTGTCCTTTTTCCATCTTGAGCAGATTAATGTCTTTTCATCTTGACTGTAATTTTAATTTAGAGTATTTGGAAGTTAATCATAATCAACTTTTCTTCTCAATGCTTTTAGTTGCCCTCTTTTAGCTTTACGATCCATTCGCTTCTTTTTGGCTCCTTTAGTTGGCTTAGTTATAAATCGCCTTTTTTTTGTAAGTGACGCGTTTTTTATGAGGTCGAGAAGTCTTTTGAGAGCATCTTCTTTATTCTGTTCCTGAGTACGAAAATTTTGGGCTTTGATTATAACAACGCCATCTTTCGAGATTCGAGAATCTCTTAATTTTAAAAGCTTTTCTTGGTAAAAATCAGGAAGTGAGGATGCTTTAATATCAAAACGTAGATGTATGGCAGTGGCTACTTTATTAACGTTTTGACCGCCTGCTCCTTGAGAGCGAACAGCATTAATGTCGATTTCACGACTTGGGATAATAACTTTTTCCGAGATTTTCAACATTCTTTACTCATTACTTATTACTTATTACTCATTACTCCTAAACAGCCACCTAGATAAAAAAAGACTACTACTTAGGCAAGCAATAGTCAGGTTAATTATAAAACTTAAAGTTGATTATTATAGTATTTTAAAACTATGAATCTTGACCTGTATATCTTTGGAGTTGTGCTATGGCAGCCGATCCAATGTTAAAGAAAGCCCAACCAGCAGCGATCGCCAAAGGAGCAACAACAACAATAACGCGAAAATCCATGATTTTTACCCCCTCTTTAAAACTGTAATTCTACAATTGATTTTTTCAAACACCATTATTACTATCCAAATTTACCATGAAGTTGCTTCCTCATATCGGATCAGAATAATTTTTAGGGATTAGAAGATGATTTTAGAGTAATTTGCTCATAGGCAGTTTTTAAATTGATAGGATACAACCCCTGAAATCTATAGTCTTGATAAGCCTCGGGAATTTCGGCGGCACTTTCTAGCGCTTCAGCTTCTGATAAACCCAATTCTTGCCATTTGCGAGCCATTAATTCTAATTCGTACAAATAACCCTTTAAGCTTTCCAAGCTGTAGCGATCGCCAGTTGTCCCATGTCCAGGAACAATGGTCGCATCGGAATATTTTTCACTTAAGTAATCGAGGGTTGCTTCCCATTTTAGAATGTCGCCATCGGCGGTATAAGGAAATTTCTGATTAAATAAAATATCTCCAGCAAATAACACCTTAGCATCGGGGATATAGGCCACGACATCCGTGCCACCAGAATGACCAGCTACTTCTTCTAATTCAATAACGCGATCGCCCAGCCAGATAGTACTGTCATCATCAATAATAATGTTCGGCACCGCAGGAGTCGGATCAGATTCTTGGTTTTTGACTAACATATCCTCACGAATGGTTCCCCTGCCAATAATAGGAATCTCTTGAGCCTGAATAGCCTTATTTCCCCCAGTATGATCGAAATGATAGTGGGTATTCAAAACATATTTGACAGGTAGGTCTGTCAATTTTGCCACTTCCGACAGCAATAAATTACCTAAAGCTTCATTCTGAAAAGGGTCAATTATCAAAACCCCATCATCCCCAATAATAATTCCCGCATTACAGATGGCAATATTTTCATTTGCAGGCGGATAATCCGTATCAGAAATCAAAGCATAGACATTATCCCCTACTTGTTCGAGAGTTAGTAAAGATGTTTCGAGAGTCAAACCAGGTTCTTGTGCTGTAGTGTAACTTTGAATACCAATCACCAAAAAACAACTGACAACTGTCCCCACTAATAAAGCTAAACTCTTACGCCATAGATGATTCATTTGCTGCAAGATAATTTTTTTTACTTTCTCCATTGTAATAAGACTCAAGACTTTTCCAAATTAGTTTAAACTCCTGCTTCCCGATTCCTGATTCGTTAATTTAACTTGTTCTTTCCATTCTTCTCTACTACCAAATACCTGAAAAATTAGATTCATTTTTGTCATGCTGAAAATTATTTGTACTTGATCATTCAAAGAACAAATATGCAATTCTCCCCCAGAATTACTAACTGCCTTCAAAGCCGCAACTAAAGCTCCAATGCCAGCACTATTCATAAATGTTATTTCCTGGCAATCAACCAATATAATATCTGTGCCCTTGCTCACAAAATCTATTGCTTGCTCACGTATTTGATTCCCGACAATGCCATCGACAATCCCCGAAGGTTGCATTACTTCAACTTTTTTAGTCATTACTTAATATTTAATTTTTTCGTCTTGCCAAGTCCCGTACTAAAGACTACACAAAGTCACTAGCCAAAAAACTTGATAATCAATAAACAATTTCTACCATCCTGCTCTGTGAAATAACTAAGGTGATCTGCTACCTTGTCCAAAATTTGAACACCTCGACCATGCTCAGCATAATCATCTACCCCTTGAGAAATTTTCAATCTTTGAGATTCTAGATCAAATCCCGACCCTTGATCCCAAACTTTGATAATTATTAATTGACTCAAAAACTTGACCCCGATCTCAATGGCAGTCGCCGAAGGTAAATCTTTATGAGCATGAATCACTACATTATCAAAAGCTTCACCTAATACGGTTTGGCATTCGATCCAGACAAGACTAGGTATTAAGGGATCTTTGACGCTTTCAAACCAACTTAAAACCTGAGCTAAAGCAGTAAGTTCACTTGTGACTTGTAACTTAGAATAATCATTATTGGACTTTATTTGACTTTCTAAATCAAACTCATGTGTTTTTCGTTCAGAAGGATTTGCAGCTTGCTTTGCCGAAAAACTATTACATGGTGTCAAATATTCAGGTTGCATTGGCGCGATCTCACTGTCAAGTTATGGCGGGTTGATGCAAAAAAATTATGGGTAGTTGATGACAACTTAGTTTAATATTGTATCCTACACTCCGCCTGTAACATTATTTTTTTGTACCGAATTGTCAAAAGCATATCTTATGATAATTCCCAATTTAGCCAGCCTTCAAATATCATGACCATCGCCAGAGTATCTAATTCACAATACTGTAATAGGCCAGTTTCGAGCATGTTGCGTTCTGAGTTGGACATCTGGGTAAATTGCATTCTGGCGTAGGCAGTGAGTGCTGCGGTGCCATTGTTTAATTCATTTTCTTGAGTTAATAACACCATATCCTTGTCAGAGACATCGAGAAAAAGCTTAGGTAGTAATTTATAAGGATCTTGTATCTGATTATTTATCCGCTGAACCCACTGGAAATCTTGAAAATTAGAGCCTTGGATCTCATTATTCTTGCCGTAATTCTTTTGAGAGTAACGCCTTTGAAGATAAGCAGAGGAATTGAGTATCGCAGGAAGCACTTGCTTGATGGAGTTTGATCCCTTTGTGTAAGGGTCATAATAATAACTCTTGACCCATTCCAGGAGGTCTATCATATTACGCTCTCCTTCCCAAGAATCTTTTTGGTTTCTATTGCGAGAAGATTTAGAGATGCTCTTGATAAAATCCTTGAGTTCTTGGTGATCTTTTGGTGGACTAGGTTCTGCTTCGAGTTGCTTATAGATATGATTAAGATAGGTGTTTTCGTGATGAGAATAACGGAAAATAGAGCCATTATCCTTGGTTAACTGCGTTTTGAGTTGGCGGGTGAACTCGTAGTTAGGAAAAAAATCTTTTTCTGTATTGAGATATTCCCCTTGATGTTTTACCGTTCCGTCCGATTCCATTTGATGGTGGGAAAACTGAAAGGCAATTGGTTCATAGGGTCGTCTTCCCATATGAAAAGGAATGGCAGATTGAATCGTTTCAAAATCAATAAAATGTAGCGGAAAAGTCAGTTTTGAGATTTCTGCCTGCAAACCTTGAAGATCAATTTTTGGTTTATTATCTTGAGTCTGAACTTTAAATAACTGAAGCCGCTGTCTTTGCGAGGTTGACATGCCAGGTTTATCGTCTTTTTTTGTGGCAAGCATCTCCTCGGGAATATCAGAAAGTCTATAGATGCCCTCAGCGATCAATTTATCCTTAGAGCGGTAATTCCACAGTTCCAGAATCGTCGGTTCGTCGAAATCTGCTTTAGTCCAGTTCAGGTGATGAGACCAACATTCTTGGAATCCACTTTTAAGCCCTTGTGTTTCTTCTTTATCAGTAACTTTAAATTCACATTTAGCGCACTTTGTTCCGAGCTCTGACCAAAGTCTGTGATTATTTTTATAGGCTGTGGAAAATTGCTCAACTGTTTCGGGAAAGGTCTGAGCCAAATTTTGGTCTTCATTATTAAGAATTACTTGAACCGCTTCTTGAACAGGTACTTTGATCAGAATTTTCTCTGTCATTTCTTCCCGAGTTAGCGACGAGGTCTCTACTTTTACTTTGCGATCGCCATTTCCCCTCTTGAGCAAAAACTTTTGATAAAGTCCATCTGTAGGGCATTTTGCTTGTTTATCTGCCAAAAGAAGATAAGGAGTGACATGGAGATCGGGAAATGACTTCCCGAAGACAAATGTTTGAAAGGCAATGTCTTGAAGATAGGGACGCCAATCTGCTTTGATTCCTCCAGTCTTAGTTAAAAAAGATGGTGTTTTGTTCTTGTCATAGGATTTCGCTTTGACTTCAATCAGTTCAACCGAGTTACCCTGTTTTACTAAAATATCTGCTCTAATGAAGAGATTGTTATGTTTAATAGCAGCCTCAAAAAGAGTAATATTTTCTTGGTTTAAGTATTTACTTGTTTGAGCTAGAGCCTCTTTCGGATCAACTGCGGTGATATCTTGGCCTTCTCCATAGTAAAGCTTTGCCAATGCCCCAATCTGCAACCCGCCCTCAGCAAGTGCTTTTAAGAAAGAATCTTCTAGTTTTGTATTTGAGTATTCGTCTTTTTTCTTGGTGTAATAGAGTTTTGTTGGACATTCACATGCCAGGGTAAATAGTGATTTTGTGAGGTATCGGGGCTTGAGAGTCATGGGATTGTTCAGTTTGCGCTAAAAACTAGGAGTTAATCTAACACGCCTGATGTGGGTTTGCTTAGTTTGGATTTAATTCCTTAAGCTGTTAGCTCTTAACTCTAAACAAAATCAGTTTCATCAATATCTATCGCATCAATGTTAATCAGAGTAGCTAAAGTTTGACTACTACTCGTTTCAATAATGTCGGTATCTGAGCCATTTTGACTAATTGTGAGCTTACCGAAAGTTAGACCACCAGTCAGTAGCAATTCATCTAAACCATCTTGAAAATCGGTAATAATATCTTGGTCAACAGTGTCACCAGAAACGATGGCAAAGCGATCATTACCAAGTCCCCCAGTTAAACTATCAAGACCAAGACCACCAAATAAAACATCATCATTGTTTTGACCCAAAAGTGTATCATCACCAGATCCCCCATAGAGAGTATCATTTCCATCTTGACCCAAGAGACGATCATTATTCTCTTGTCCAAACAAAAGATCTGCTTCATTTTGACCTAACAGAGTATCATTGCCAACTCCACCATCGAGGGTATCATCACCATCTCCTCCAACCAAGCTATCATCACCATCTTGACCAAACAGCAGATCCGGATCTCCCTGTCCCAAAAGAGTATCATTGCCCAAGCCACCATCGAGGGTGTCAATGCCATTAGCCCCCACTAAGCTATCATCATCATCACCACCATTGAGGCTATCAGCTCCAGATTGACCAGCAAGAGTATCACTGCCAGTATCACCCAAGAGAGTATCATTACCACTATCACCATTTAAGCTGTCATTGTCATTTCCTCCTGCAAGAATATCATTACCTGTACCGCCTTTTAGAGTATCATCGCCATTGTTTCCAGCTAGACTGTCATGATCATCCAGACCTCGCAAACTATCATTGCCTGCTTCCCCGTTGAGAGTATCATTACCATCGAGTCCCATTATGGTGTCATCTGCTGCCGAACCCCAAATACTGTCATCTTTAGCTGTACCAAGGAATAGATCATCTTTGGTGTTATCATCATCTATTCCATCAATGACAATCTTGACCGTGCCATGAGCGATCGCGCCATTACTATCAACTAATTTGTAACCAAAGCTATCGGTGGCAAATTCACCTGGTTCGAGGAATTCAAATTGACCATTGGGATCGTAATCAAAGGTGCCATTCCCATTATCGGTAACTAGCCCTAGGGTTGAAGTAGTATCGATACTTTCTAGGGTAAAGCTATCTCCTTCGGGGTCACTATCATTAGCGAGGACATCATCTGTAGTAAAGGCTGTATCTTCATCGGTGCTGAATTTGTCAGTAGTAGCAATGGGAGCATCATTAATACCATCAATAGTGATAGTTACAGTAGCGGTATCAGTTTGGTCACCATCGCTGATGGTATAGGTAAAGGTATCGGTGGCAGTTTCCCCTGCACTGAGGGAGTCAAAACGACCATCGGGATCGTAGTTAAAGGTGCCATCCCCGTTGTTAAGCACTAGACCGAGGGTTGATGTTGTATCAATGCTAGTAACGGTAAGGGTATCTCCATCAGCATCGGTATCGTTAAAGAGCACGCTGCTGGTGTTAAAGATCGTATCTTCATCAGTGCTGAAATCTCGTCCAAAGATGACATAGCTTTCTCCTGAACCACTGCCATTAGGGTCAGCTCTATCTGCACCAATAATCAGGTCAGGAGTACCATCACCATTGATATCCCCCGCATTACTTACCGCAACCCCTAATTGATCACCATCATCAATCCCATTGAGGACAAAACCATTACTGCCATCTAAACTAGAAAGCTCAATCGTGCCCGAACTGCCAACATCACTGCCGCCAAACACTACATAGCTTTCTCCTTCATCATTACCATTAGGGTCACCATATAGTGCCCCGATAATCAGATCATCCGTGCCATCTCCATTAACATCCCCGGCATTACTTACCGAATAGCCTGATCGATCATCTTCATCAATCCCATTGAGAATAAATCCATTGCTGCCATCTAAACTAGAAAGCTCAATCGTGCCCGAACTGCCGAGATTGGTGCTGCCAAACACCACATAGCTTTCTCCTTCTGCATCACTTACTGGGTCAGCGAAAGGTGCCCCAATAATTAGGTCATCGATACCATCTCCATTGATATCCCCGGCATTACTTATCGATTCGCCTGATTGATCACTACGCTCAATGCCATTGAGGACAAATCCATTACTACCATCTAAACTAGAAAGCTCAATCGTGCCAGAATTGCCGACATCACTGCCGCCAAAAACCACGTAGCTTTCTCCTGATTGACTACCATTAGGATTAGCACTTCTGGCACTAATAATCAGGTCAGCGAAGCCATCTCCATTGACATCCCCCGCATTACTTACCGAACGGCCTGAATAATCAGTAGGATCAATGCCATTGATGATAAAACCATTGCTGCCATCAAGTACTGAAAGCTCAATTGTGCCTGAACTGCCGACATCACTACCGCCAAATACTACATAGCTTTCTCCTGAACCATTACCATTAGGGTCTGCCCTAAATGCCCCGATAATCAGATCATCTAAACCATCCCCATTGACGTCCCCCGCATTACTTACGGAGTAGCTTGAATAATCACGCTCATCAATCCCATTGAGGACAAACCCATTGCTACCATCAAGTGCGGAAAGTTCGATGGTTCCCAAACTGCCGACATCACTACTGCCAAACACCACATAGCTTTCTCCTGTATAACCGCTACTAGTATCAGCTCTATCTGCACTTATTATTAGGTCAGCGGTGCCATCCCCATTGATATCTCCGGCGTTACTTACCGAACGGCCTGAATTATCATAAGCATCAATCCCCTTGAGAACAAAACCATTGCTGCCATCGAGGGCGGATAGTTCAATCGTGCCCGAACTGCCGACATTACTGTCGCCAAACACTACATAGCTTTCTCCTTCATTATTGTTATTAATGTCTGTGAAAGGTGCCCCAATGATCACATCATCAATACCATCTCCATTAACATCTCCGGCATTACTTACCGAATAGCCAGAATTATCACCTAGATTAATACCGTTGAGGACAAAACCATTGTTGCCATTGAGCGCCGAAAGTTCAATTGCAGCGGAAAATATTATCGAATCATCATTGGCAACCGGAGCATCCTCGATCCCAGTGATTGTGATGGTTACAGTAGCTGTATCAGTTTCCCCATTAGCGGTTACTGTATAGATAAAAGTATCGCTAGCAGTTTCTCCTGGTTTGAGGAAATCAAATTGACCATTGGGATCATAGTTAAAGGTGCCATCACCATTGTTGGTAACTAGTCCCAAAGTTCCTGTAGTTTCAATAGCAGTTACAGAGAGAGGATCTCCATCGGCATCGGTATCGTTAAACAAGACACTGCTAGTTGTAAACGAGGTATCTTCATCGGTATTGAAATCTCGGCCAAACACCACATAGCTTTCTCCAGCTTCACCATTGCCATTAGGGTCAGCTTGATTTGCACCAATAATCAGGTCGGCGGTTCCATCCCCATTGACATCCCCCGCATCACTTACCGAACCGCCTGAATAATCATTAGCATCAATGCCATTGAGAACAAAGCCATTACTGCCATCGAGGGCAGATAAATCAATTGACGAGCTGGGGTTGCTGCTGCCGAACACCACATAGCTCTCTCCGGCATTACTATTAGCTCGATATGCCCCAATAATAATGTCAGCTATTCCATCCCCATTGACATCTC
>NZ_ALVZ01000055.1 GCF_000332055.1 Xenococcus sp. PCC 7305
ATAAGCGGTCATATTCTCGAGCAACATCTAGATTATAAAAAGTCATAGATTGACCAGAAACTTCTTGCCATGCGTCGAGGCGGGTTGACATGGACTGAATGGGAGTCAAAGAATTACTTTCTAATTCATTATCAATATTACGACGGGAGAGATTGTCGATAATTACAATATCATGACCTTGAGCTGACAGGTATAAGGCAGTGGGCCAACCACAAAATCCATCACCACCTAAGATAATGATTTTCTTCTTCATTAGAGTAGATCTCCTTCTGTTTGATTTTTGAATATATGCGCAGTAATACTGGGAAAGTGGCTTTATTTGGCTTTTTATTGCCGTAGAATCAACTATATTTGATCACTATTTCTATAGAAAATATCCAGGGAAACTCTTATCTCTACGGCAATTCAACTAGCTTAATGCCCGTAATTTAACGACCAAGATTATAGCAACACAAATTTTAAATTGGGGGAATTTTAGGGTAATACTGGGGAATTTTAGGGTAATACTATGGTTAATAATTTAATTTTATTAGATATATTTTGTAATATTTATCAGTGCTTAAGTATATTTGCATAAGTGAAATCACTAGCCTAATTCGTCAATAATTAAGAGGGATTTTCTTTCCTCTAAGAGAAAATACTGAAGCAGTTGGCTTATTTGTATTCACCAATATTCCAAAATATAAAGAACAAGTTAGGAAATCAAAAAATATTCAGGTAATTACTTACACTTGAACTAAAATAATGCCATGAAATATAGTATCCACTTCAATTTATATCGAACGAATAATAATGCAACTCACACGGAAAGGGAAGAAGAATCTTCAGGAATCTTATCAACAAATTAACGAGGCTCAAAGTAAATTACGTACTCTTATCAAAGAACATGAGCAAGATCACGGTTCTTTTCCTTATTTTGCTCCCAAATTAGAAACACAAAATATTCAAAATTGTCGTTTAGTTGAATCAAGGCTAACTACTCTTAAAGCAATGCCTAAAAATGGAGTTGTTTTGGAAGTAGGCACACAGTATGGCGGTTTTGCTAAGGAAATTCTGAGTATCAACAAACCGAAAAAGCTTCATCTGTGTGATATTAATTTCAACATTTTTGATAAAGAATATTTCATGCCATATATCCAAGATGGAATTGTTGAGCTTCATGAAGGAAGGTCACACGATATACTACAGTCTTTTCCTGATGAACATTTTGATTGGATTTATATTGATGGCGGTCATAACTATGCAACAGTAAAAGGAGATGCACAATACGGCAAATTAAAGGTTAAAAAGAAAGGTTACTTGGTTTTTAATGATTATACAAGTTGGTCAGTTAAGGAAGTTTGTCGCTATGGAGTTATGAAAGCCGTCAACGAACTTTGTTTGGAAGAGGGCTGGGAACTCTGTTATTTGGCTTTACAGGAGTTGGGCTATCATGATGTAGCTATAAAAAAAATAGTTGATGCTTCCTAGACTAGCGCCACATGTATTCACTATTCACAAATAATGGCTTCAACGAAATTAAAGTATTAATAAAGCAATAGTTAAAATATAATCCATGAATACTATTGCTTTTACCTGATTTTTTACTAATAAAATTTGAATTTAACTTTTATTAGGCTCATAATAAAACTTTTATAATGAAATATCCTAATCTTCCTCAGTATACTAACAAGCCAAGCACCCCCCTCAAAATTTGTGTTGTAACTAGAGAAATACTCGGGCCATTCCGCAATGGGGGGATAGCCACTGCTAATACTGGTTATGCAAAGCTTTTAGCTAAAAATGGACATCAAGTTACTGTTCTTTATATAAGTTCTACAATCAAAGGTCCATTCTGTGCAGAAGGTAGTTTTGATGATTGGGTAAAAAAATACCAACAAGAAGGAATTGAGCTTTGTTATCTTGAATGCCCTCAAGAACTAGATCCAGAATTATTTTCTTCTCTAAGGGGAAAATCTTGGTCAATTGATTTATGGTTGGCACAAAGGGAATTTGATGTTGTTCATTTTGATGAATATACGGCACCAGGTTATTACACAATAATGGCAAAAAAAACTGGTCAGTCGCATCAAAAAACTATTATCCTGGTCAAACTTAATAGCGGTCACCAATGGCTTCATGAGGTCAACGATAAATGCTATAGCGATATTGGCAATTTTATTGTTCTTGACATGGAAAAATTTTGTCGGGAAAACACCGATTTTTTGATAGGGCCTAGTCAATATTTAATTAACTGGTGCGCAGGAAAAGGGGAAAACTTGCCTGCCAATACATATTCTCAACAAAATGTGATGCCAGAGGAAATTTTGCCTCAGCATACTGAAACTGTATTTAATAGCAGAAGTTTAAATTCCTTTAAGGAAATAGTTTTTTTCGGTCGTCACGAAGTACGTAAAGGCTTGGTACTTTTTTGTGATGCTATCGATAAAATTTGCCAAGATTATCCAGATATAACAATCACCTTTATGGGTAAATTCGGTAAAATTTACGGTGAACATTCTGGAGCTTTCATCATTAGACGTGCCAGCAAATGGAAAAACAAAATAAAATTTTTAAGTCGTTATGGTTCTCCAGAAGCCGTAGCCTATCTTAGAGGAAAAGGGAGGCTAGCTGTCATGCCTTCTTTGAGTGAAAATTTACCCACAGTAGTTACCGAGTGTTTGCTGAATTCTATTCCCTTTATTAGCACGGCCGTAGGTGGAACTGGTGAGTTAATTAATCCAGAAGACCATTCATTTTGTCTAGCAGAGCCCACAAAAGAGGGGCTAGCAAACTCTATTAAATCTGTTATCAAAAATCCTCCAAGAAATAATGCTAGAGTTGCTTTTTCACAAAATTACTTAAGAGAAGTTTGGACCAATTTTTATAATTGGATTGCTCAAGAATATTTCGCGATCGCGAATAAGCCAAAAGCTCAAATATATCAAACCCAACCACTCGTGACTATTTGTGTGGTTCATTATAATCAGCCAAGACTATTGGCTCAAACAATCAAAGGAATTGAAGCACAAGATTATCCGAACATTGAGGTTATTTTAGTTGATGATGGTAGTACGAAACCTGCGGCTAAGACTTACTTAAACGAACTAGAAACCTTATTCGCCCCCAGAGGCTGGAAAATATTAAGACAAAAAAATAGTTATCTTGGTGCAGCCAGAAATAATGCAGCATCAAATGCTAGTGGCGATTATCTAATTTTTATGGATGATGACAATTATGCCTGCCCCACCTTAGTGTCATCCTTTGTGAGGGCGGCTATCTCAAGTAATGCGGATATACTTACTTGCTTTAGTTACTTTTTGTACTCAATGGTAAGTCCTGATCTCAGTGAATCTGGCATCGTAAAAAACCTCCCACTGGGGGTTGCTGGATACTCAGGTTTTTTCAAGAACTTTTTTGGTGATGCTAATGCACTTTTTAAAAGAACTGCATTTCAATCTCTTGGGGGCTTTTTAGAGGATCGAGGGCATTCAATGCAAGATTGGCATCTATTTTCACAAGCATTGCTTAAAGGCTTTAAACTATATGTGGTTCCCAGACCCTTATATTGGTATCGTATTAGATATAACAGTATGTTTCGGACAACTCCTGTAATTAAGAGCATCCGAACTATTATGGAAAATTATGCTGAGGCCAAATCTAATCAATTATTACCAATAATTGAGTTGGCATTATCTTCTAGAATCAAGCATAGCGATAATGATAATTTAAACAAGCAAATCAGCGCATCTCCCCATCGAGAGTTGATGAGAGAACTTAAGTCTAGCGATCCTAATTCCGATAGTTCTTTGCTAAAAATAATGGAGTTAGCAGCGCAAGAAGGAAGAATAAATTTAGCATTAGAGTTATCATCCCAAATCACGGCAGATCATACAAATAGCATTGAAAATATCCTAAAATTTGCCCAGAAAACTTCAGAAAAGTCTCAAGGTAAGAGTCAACTGATAAAGGCAACCCCAGTTCCTGTAGCAACTTTAAATAAAATTCAGTTACTCAACAAAAAAGATTATGGGTTTGACCTTATTCTCTTTAAAAATCAAGATAATTTGCAATTACATCCAGTAACTGATGCTGTTACATTGGCATTTATTCCTGAGGGTTTCCCAAAAAATGCAGTCAAGCTATCAGCAAATATTTGTATTAAAAATAAATTGGGGCCTTCAGTTTTATTTGGTATGTTCATTAGTGATACTGAGGAACGTCCAATGTTAGTCAAAAATTGGAATAAACTAGAATGGCAAAAGCTAAATCATTGGTCTGGATGGCATCGATTGGATAAACCTTTTATTTCTAAACCTATAAGTGTAGAATTAAGCTCTCCTAGCCATGAAAACAAAGACATTTTTTTAGTTACCGCTATTCCTCAAGATGGTAGTCAGGATTTTGCTCATGCAACCTTCAGTCATATTACTACTCATAGAAAGTCTGAACTGAGTAAAAAACCTGCTCCTACTACAAATTTAGTTGTTAATGAACGTTGCTTTTTTCCTTGTCGTTCTTTTAAAAATCACAATGTTTACCCATTGAGAAAATTTAACGTAGATTTTATTCCTTTCAAATTTGAATCTGGAGGAATGTTTATGCATCCAGTAAAAAATGAAGTTCATATTGCAGTTGCCAAAAAGTTTTATCCCTCAGAAGCGAGTTGTATTAAAGCAACAGTTTGTTTGAATAATCAAAAATCTAATCCCGTACAATTTGGGATTTGGGTGGCTCCATCAGATAGTGATAAGGACTGGGAACAAAATTTGGAAACAATTGATATCTTATCCGACGGATTTTCCGGTTGGGTGACAATTGATACAGTCAACAAAGATTTAGCAGTAGAAGTTAAATATGTTTGTCAAGGTTCTACAGATGCTGCTCGGGATATTTATTTTGCCACAAAAGTCCCAGCCAATGGTTCAGCAGCTTATTGTCATGCAATCTGGCGTTATCTTGAGATAGGAATTTATGAAAATACTTTTGAAAGTCAGGTACCTAAGCTTAAGGTTGTGCATGATTTATCAATTGTGTAATGTTGTTTGATAGAAGATAGAAGGAAATTAATAAGGGATCACATAAAGATATGCGATCCCTTATTCATCATAAATCGAAGTGTTCTGACTGAATGAGGTTTCACTTCCAAAAACCAATTCTTTTATAATGAAACCTCGAAACAATAATTGTTGCCAATAACTTTAGTAGAAAACTCTATTTATGAGAATTTGCATAATATGGCTGCTTAACCTTAGAAAGCAAGGAATGGAAGAGTATGTGAGGCACTATTAGATCTTTTGCAACACATAAACATCTTGTCTATTCCAATACTTTTGAGCCTCAAAATATCTAACTGCCCAGCGACCACTTAATTTATTCAAGACCCATATAGGACTAATACATGCGAGACCCCAATGACTAGTATTTAAATCACCCATTCCTTTTTCTTCATAAGCAGGATAAAAGAAAAAACCTTTGTTATCTAATTTAAGTAAACTCTCTAAATGTATAGGATTGTTGCTTCTATTTTTATCACCTTTATATCTACCTAAGACGGCCTGATATCCAGCTGCAGTAAATAATAAAAAGCCATAAGGTTTTAATATTCGATACATCTCATCAAACCATTGTAGAGCAACATCTTCCCTGAAGTGAGTCCAGATAGATGCGGCATAAATGCCATCGAATGTATCCGACTCGATATCCAATGGAGGTAATTCTGGGTTCGTAAAAAATTTAATATTGGGAAATGTAGAACTAGCCCATTTCATTGATGATGGAACTGGATCACAACCATACCAATCGCACTCAGGTAAAGCAGAAGCAAAAGTTCTCAAAGTACGACCAGATGCACAACCAAAATCAAGATATTTACAACCGTCTCTGAGATTAAATTGAGAGCGATCAATACAATCTTCAAAATCATCTGCTGTTCTAATATCAAAAAACAAACCCTTTTTACGTCCTAACCACTGAATCCCAGGAGGAGGGGCTAAGTTTACCAATGATAATTTATCTGCTAATTGGGAAGGTAAATTTTTTATCGAATGAGAAAGACCTTCATAGGAGTCATCTGGAACTTCAACTCCATTTTTCCTCATCCTTTCTAAAAATATTTTTGAAATCAGTTTTCTTTTATTATTTGGTTTAGCAAATAGGTTTCCGTCTTCAAGACCTAGATAGGCAGAACGTTGTTCTGTGATTAAAAAGTTGAAATATTCGTCAAAGCTAGACATAACAAAATTGGGAAAAGGGTATAAAGTGTAAATGTTCTAAAAATAGAAACATGCTTGTGGATACAAACTATTTCATAGTTAGATAAACAACGTATTGTCGAGATTAGGCAAGACATCATATCAAAGAATACTCAGAGTAGTATTAAACTCTTTTTCATATATTCTTATGTCTTCCGCATATTTTTTCCTTACTAATTCTTCCAGTTCTGAAGTGTAGAAATGATGTGCTTTGGGGAAGCCATCAAGACTTCGTAAGTATGCTGGATATTTATCATGAAAAGTTTCATGATCATCGAATACACAATAATCTGTAATGTGCTTAGTAGTAGAGGTTTCAATATTGAGATGAAATTTTTGTTCCAGACAACTAATGACTGAATCTAATTTTTCAAACTGGCCAATAAAATCAAACTTGAACAATCCTTCGCCTAAAAATGTGTATTGTGGACGCCAGTGTTGATTTAAATAAATATCCTCAGTTCGAGCCAAGTAATGTATAAATTGACTAAATGTTATCGATTTCTCAATATCAGGCTCTAATCCTGAAAATTTATAAACATCTTTGATAACATCCTTCACAAATAATACTGGGTTTTTTCTCCTGGCAATTTTTTCTATATATGCACTAACCAATCTATTAAATGGATTTCTTAAAACAACGAATTTAAAATATTCTGGGTTATTGAGATAGGAAATATCATTTAAGCTAACTCCTTTATCGTTTATATAAGTGTATGAATGGATATCTTGATTTGATTTCTTATATCTATCCCTATCATGACTATGTTCTACAATGGTAGTTTTAATAAGAGAACAAGCATTCTTAGGAATAGGACAATAAACTATCTTATACTTATGATTGATTAAATAACGTCTCTTAATTGCATTTTGATAGCTTATACTGGCTTTTATTATCTGGCCCTGTTGGAGTTGGGCATGCCTGATTGAAAAGTGAATTCGTTCCCCTAAATATGGATCTATTGACAATGCTTTTTGGTAAACATTAATTGCTTTTTCCCATTGTTTTTGTTTAGAAAAAGCTTCACCCATATTGAGGTATAATCTTGCAGAGTTATCTGAATTCAGTTCAAGTACTTTTTGATATGCTGAAATAGCTTCTTCTAGCTTGTCCTCTTGTAAGAAAAAATCTCCTAGTTCTTTATAAACCCAAAAAGGTTGCTCAGGATTTAACTCAACTGCTTTCTGATAATTAATGAATGCTTTTTGCTCATCTCCAAGTTTACGGTAGGAAGCTCCTAAGCTGTAATAAAGATTTCCATTATCAGGTTTTAATTCAATTGCTTTTTGGCAAGCTGCAATAGAATCTACCAGTCTAGCGTTTTGTCGCAGAAGATCTCCTAATCGTTTGTAGATCCAGAAAGGTTGCTTGGGTTCCAATTCAACTGCTTTCTGATAAAATAAGATTGCTTCATCAATTTTGTTTTGTTTCTCTAGAACTTTAGCTTGCTCAATGAAGCTCAGACTTTTATTCTCAACTATTTTATTCATAGCAGTAGTAGGAATTTTTCCCTGGGAATATATTATCAATAAAATTTGCCTCGGTTCTGGTTAAACTTAATGATTATTTTTTTATGATTTATAATTTTTTACCCAATTAATATGGGTGTCAACTAGAGGAATTTTTTTGCCTTTTTCAGATAAGATTTGATAATTTTCTTGGCATTTTTGTAAAAAATCTAATGCTTCTAGCTTGCCAAATTTTTGAGTAATTAAAACAGATTTAGCTAAATCAATCCTATATTTTTCTGCTTCATTAAATTGAGGATCTATGGATAGGTCAAAGAACTTAAGCAATTCATCAGGTTCAAAATCTTGATAAAAACTGCAATTGAGGATATCTTTAGGAACTGGTTTAATATTCAGATAAAATGCTGAGGCAGAACAAGTGAAAAGGAGTTCAAAGTAATCTTTTAAATAACCCATGCTTACATGGATAAAAGGCAGCCATTCATGGACAAAATCCTGTTGGATTAAAATAGTTCTTCCTGGTATCATTTGAGGAAAAACTTTTTTTATAACAGCATCATTAATGTCTGAATTTTTTAGAACGTCTAAAAAAACAACTTCATAGGTATAGTCAGGAAGATATTGCATCTTAGTGACAATATCTCCTTCATGTAAATGAGAGAGTGAGTTGACACTTTGGATATTTTTTCTTAGAAATGGGAGAAAGTTGTCACCAGCTCTGATTTCAAGTAAGTCCGGATATAATTCATTAATTAGATTTGCACTATACGAAGTGCAAGTACCCATCTCAAAACTTTGGATTGGCTTAATCTTAGGGGTCACAATCTTAAAGTTGGGATTATTTTGCAAACCTTTACCAAAACAAAGAGTTGATGCACCAAAAAACAACCCAGCATCGAACATCAATCCCTCATTTTTAAAATAGATACTAGCAATTTTATATAAATGTTTCTTCTCTTTATGAGTCAACATAGAAAGAACATTATTTATCTGATGAGGTAAAAGAATATCATCGACATCTCTTAAAGCCTGAGCTTCAGTATTAGTTAAGATTGAAGTTGTAGAAATACTCATATTTAATACCTAATAGATTGAGCTTATATTAACTTTTTGAAATAACCTACTAATTAATTTTTCAGACTACTAAAAGCTAGAGTTAACAACAATAATAATTACATTAAATCAAAAAGCCAAGATTATTTTATTTTATTTTAATTTTGAGCATTTCTTCCAATTATTGATTGTATGAGTCAAAGTATTTATCTAATCTATCTCTTGTACAAGATAAGGTAGGGTGATATTTATTTGCACAAATATTTTCTAAATTAGAAAGGCGATGTCCTTTTAACTTCAAAAAAAAATCATACAGTTGCTCTACAAATATTTGAGATTATTGGTTAAATAATGATAGTTTAAAACCAAAATTTGTTCTCTAGAAAAAACTTTAACCATCTTTTTAAATGAACAGAAGATAAAACGTGATCAATGTAGCGATATGTTAACTTTCTAGATCCTCTTTCAAGATTTCCCATTTCCAACTCGCTAAATACCTCTTCTATATTGCTTTTTTTTCGATGATCCAACCTCTAAGTAAAAAATTATTAGAATATAGTGATTTCATTCACTTGAGGCTTTTCTAACGAAAATTTACAGTTAGAGTTATTATTTTGTCGTAAACAAACAATTTTAACGATTTGAATCGCTATTGTTTTTTCTCGTATTTTATCCAAATATTTAATTACAAGAAGTAGAGGGAAATACTGTATTTTTATTCACAAATAATAAACAGATAAAAACAAAAATTTTTTTTACTTTAAATTAATACGTAAATATGTAATCTATATACTATGATGTCACCCGTAAGCAAAACTTTGTTGATTATCTAAGGTAAGACATTTAAAATATGGCTATTCTTGTAACAGGCGGTGCCGGATATATTGGCTCCCATTCTGTTCTAGCATTACAACAAGCAGGATACGAAGTAATCATTCTCGACAATTTAGTGTATGGCCATCAAGACTTAGTAGAAACAGTATTAAAAACGAATCTAATTATTGGTGACACTTGTGACTATAATTTACTCCAACAAATATTTTCTACCCATTCAATAGATGCCGTAATGCATTTTGCCGCCTATGCTTATGTAGGAGAATCAGTTACAAATCCAGCGAAATATTATCGTAATAATGTTGTTGGAACTTTAACTCTACTAGAAGCAATGCTAGAAGCAGGAATTAAGAAATTTGTCTTCTCTTCTACCTGTGCTACCTATGGGGTACCTCAAGTAATTCCTATTGAGGAAGAACAGCCTCAAAACCCGATTAATCCTTATGGGATGACTAAGTTAATGGTAGAAAAAATGCTCCATGATTTTAGTCATGCTTATGATTTTCGCTCTGTATGCCTGCGTTATTTTAATGCTGCTGGTGCTAACCCAGAAGGGTTGTTAGGAGAAGATCACAATCCAGAAACTCACTTAATCCCATTAGTGTTACAAACTGCTTTAGGGCATCGAGAGTCAATATCGATATTTGGCACAGATTATGATACGACCGATGGTACTTGTGT
>NZ_ALVZ01000056.1 GCF_000332055.1 Xenococcus sp. PCC 7305
ACTTACGAGTTGAGGGATGGCAGAGGGCAGAGGGCAGAGGGCAGAAGGTTTTGAGTCCATTTAGATTTTCTCATCTAAACATGTGTTTTCAGAATCGGATTTAGTATCAGTAAATATTTAAACCAAAAAGATCTCCCTTTATTTTAAAATTTTTAAAAGAAGATCTAAAGCAATTACTATAAGGATTTGGGGATTTGGGGGTTTGGGAAAAAGCCTATTACTTCGTTGTTCAACTTGGGAAATTTAATCAAAGAAAAATTCGTCGAACTGATGTTCAATAAAGCAAATTACTCAGAAATCACCATTTCAAAAGATTGAACTGCTCCATATCAATTGTGTCGCGGTTACGATAAATTGCTAGCACGATCGCCAAACCAACAGCAGCCTCGGCAGCAGCAACAGTAATCACAAAAACAGTAAAAATTTGTCCCTTAATTTCCCCCGCATCCAGGAAATTAGAAAATCCCATCAAATTAATATTGACCGCGTTAAGCATCAACTCGATCGACATTAACACTCTTACTGCATTACGACTCGTAACCAAGCCATAGATCCCAATACAAAATAACGCCGCACCTAATAACAAAAAATATTCCAGTTGCACAGTTTCTTAATTCTCCTTTCTCGTTAACTGTTATTTTTTTAAAGAAGGCTAATAAAAAAATTGAACCTTCTGCCATCTGCTTTTGTTAATCAGTCGAATCCCCCAGAGAAGCCAGTTCCCGAGGACGCTCTGGTAAAGTCAAACTAGTAGCAATAGTCTCTTGTTTCTCTACTGGTTCAGGTATTAAATCCCGACGAGCAAGAATAATTGCCCCGACCATAGCCATTAACAACAGAACTGAAGCCAATTCAAAAGGCAAGAGAAAATCACTAAAGAAATGTTCGCCGATCGTGACTACCGTATTCTCAATAACCGCAGGAGAAACTGTATTCTCTGCCCAAGGCGTAATCAGAACCACAGTTGACAGCAGAGCGAATAAACCAAAACAGACAACTGCCGTTGCCGCATCACGAATCCAACGACCAGGAATTTTGGAGAAATCTTCTTGTTTATTTACCAACATGATGGCAAATAGAATCAAGACATTAACCGCTCCAACATAGACCAAAATCTGGGCCGCTGCGACAAAATCCGCATTAAGCAGCACATACAATCCTGAAATGCTTAAAAACACCCCTGCTAACAAAAAAGCAGAGTGTACGATATTCGACAATAGGACAACCCCTAGTGCTGTCCCCAACATCATAATGGCTAAGATGCCGAAAGAAACTATTTGAACGCCTTCTGCTAAGGTCACTGCTTTCTCCTTTACTTATTATCAACAATCTCTTCAGGACGCTTTCCTGCACGCTGAGAACCAGCAGGCAGATCATGGGGGTCCATAACTCCTTTGGGCAAATAAGCTAATTCTTTTAACGCTGTGACCGCAGGATCTTGAGTAACCTTGTAAGGCAAACGGCCCAAAGCTACATTATCGTAGTTGAGTTCATGGCGATCGTAGGCTGCCAACTCATATTCCTCTGTCATAGAAAGACAGTTGGTCGGACAATATTCCACACAGTTACCGCAGAAAATACAAACCCCAAAATCAATACTGTAATGATTAAGCTTTTTCTTTTTAACCTTTTTATCAAATTCCCAATCAACGACAGGAAGATTAATCGGGCAGACGCGAACACAAACTTCACAAGCGATACATTTATCGAACTCGAAGTGAATCCGACCACGATAACGTTCGGAGGGAATAACTTTTTCGTAAGGATACTGTACGGTAACAGGTCGGCGTTGCATATGGTCAAAAGTGACAGATAACCCCTGACCAATGAACTTAGCAGCTTGCAAACTTTCTTTTGCGTAATCTTGAACTTGTTTTAGTACTTTAAACATTTTCGTTGATTGTTAATTATTTCACTGGTTACTAATCATTAACTAATTATTGTATTCATCCGCCAAAGGCTATGGGAAAAGCTAACTTAAGTGCTGCGGTAATTAAAAGATTGGCCAAAGCGACAGGAAGCAAGAATTTCCATCCCAGATTTAACAATTGGTCAATACGAACGCGGGGCACTGTCCAACGCAATAATACAGCAATAAAAATGAGGAAATAGGCTTTCATCAGGGTCATGATAATACCCAAAGATGCGGTAAGCACTTGTAACCAAGGTGTGGTTTCACTAACTCCTAGCCATCCGGCAAATTGATCCAAAGGAACAATAAATTCCCAACCACCAAGATAAAGAACCGCGAAGACTAGAGCAGACAATACTAGATTGACGTAAGAGCCTAGATAAAATAAGGCAAATTTCATCCCTGTATATTCGGTCTGATATCCTGCTACCAATTCTTCTTCTGCTTCTGGAAGGTCAAAGGGCAAACGTTCACATTCTGCCAAAGCCGAAATCCAAAAAATGATAAAACCTGCAGGTTGTCGCCAGACATTCCAGCCCAAAATGCCATAACCCGACTGCTGTTCCACAATATCAATGGTGCTGAGACTATTAGACATCATGACCACTGCCAAAACTGCTAAAGCTAGAGGAATTTCGTAACTAATAGATTGGGCGGCGGCTCTTAGTCCCCCAAGTAGGGAATATTTGTTGTTAGAGGCATAACCCGACATCAACAAGCCAATAGGAGCAATACTGGAAAGAGCAATCCAAAGAAAAATGCCAATATTTAAATCGGTAATATTGACACTCTGCCCAAAAGGAACAATTAAATAAGATAAAAATACTGGTACTACCACCAAAACAGGCCCCAGGGTAAATAACCAAGGATCAGCTTTAGCAGGAATCACATCTTCTTTAAATACTAGTTTAATGCCATCGGCAACGGGTTGTAAGACTCCCAATGGGCCAGCATATTCAGGGCCAATCCGCTGCTGAGCCGCAGCAGAAATTTTCCGCTCTAGCCAAACTACGACTAACACTCCTACTGTGGAGCCGATAATCATTAATAACATGGGTAAAGGCAACCAGAGAGCCTTTGCGATCGCGTGAGGCAATCCTAACTCACTCAGAGCTTCGATGAAACTTCCTTGAAGGTCAATTCCTGAATTCATGGTTGTTGGTATGGTTAATTTAAAGTACGCTCTAATTTAGTGTGTTTTATGTATAGAACTTGCATTCTAAGTAAAAGATACACTATCCCTGCCATCAAGGCTCAGTAAAATATAACTCTTTTAAGCCTAAAACCTAACACTTAAAAACCTAACACCAATCTTGACGAGTGAATAAATTACCAAAAAAGCCAAAAAAAGTGAAAGGCCAAAATCGCGACCTTTCACTAAATTAATTATTTATTAAACTTTTAATTGTTGCTTTACCAATCCGCACTGGAACTAGGGTTATAAACTTCACCTTCAAATGGTTGAATGCCGATTTCAGGATACTCGTCATTAGTGGGGCCAAAGAGACGGAGAAACCCTTCAGCTAGATAGTTAACCATACCACGTACAGTTTCGATAACTTTCATAATAATTCACCTGCAACTTGCTAATTAATGAGTAAATAAACCTAATGTTACTTAAACTATTGTTTGAGCTAGATATTGCTTTGTTTCTCTATATTTCCATTATGGGATCAAAGGGGATCGCTATGTGAGAAATCAGTGATTATTGAAATGAATATTAATCTTTATCCGTTATAAATTATATTTGATTAGCAAAAAATAAAGTTTCCCTAACTAAAGTAAAGAAAAATCAAACGATGACAGAGAGCATCAGAGTTTAGCTCTCTTGCCTTCTAAAACAAAAACAATAATCCTTTTTTAAGGAGCTGGAACTATGTATTCCGATTCGATCGCGGGTAATCGTCCAGATTTGGACAAAGTTTGGTAGAGCATAGCTGCGACTTCCGCCCTAGTAGCAGATTCATTTGGGTTCAAAGATGTTAGGGCAAAACCTTCACGATTGACCGCTAGGCCAGCTTCTGTCGCTGCGGCAACTTGGTTTAATGACCATTCTGGTAATTCTTCGCGATCGCTAAAATTCTGCAAAATCGCCTCGGCATTGCCACTAGGCTCCAGTTTCAACCCAGTTGCTAGGGCCACTAAAACTTGATAGCGGGGGATATTTTGTTCTGGAGAAAAATTGCCTTCTGAGTAACCATTCATAAAACCAGTAGCAACTGCTTTGTTGATATCAGTGACCACCTCACTATTGTCGGCAGGGACATCCTTAAATTGCTTGGTAGCCTCGATTTCAGGATTATCTTCAAAAGCATGACTAATTAATCCAGCCATCCCTGCTCTAGTAATTGGCGCATCGGGTTCAAAAGTCTCAGATTCGGGCAATAACTTTTCTTCTCCTAATTTGGCCAGGAAAGGATATGCCCAATAATCTGGGGCAACATCAGAAAATGCACTAACGCTGGTAGTTTCAGTATTGGCTTCTTCCTCAAGCTCAGGAGTTTCAACCTCAGACTCCGATTCGGTGTCAATAGCAGCTATTTCGGGTTCAGTTTCAGACTCGGTTACAACCTCAGACTCCGATTCGGTGTCAGTAGCAGATATTTCGGGTTCAGTTTCAGACTCAGTTACAACCTCAGATTCCGATTCTGGTTCAATAGCAACTATTCCGGATTCAGTTTCTGACTCGGCTTGAGGGGTCACCGCTTCCGGCTCAGGACTAACCACCTCGGATTCCGATTCTAATTCCGTAATTCCTTCTTCTGTTGTAGTTTTTGGTTTATCAGCTTTGGTTATAGAGGGAATAGCGGCAATAGGAGTAACAGAACGAAAATAATTATTTTTTTGATTGGAATTATCCTTAGCAGCAGAGCCAATAGAAATACTATCTGAAGGACGAATCTCCTTTGATGAAGCAGGATCAGAAGATTCTTGTTGAGTATTTAAGACATCCAGATTGTCTGTGCTGGCAAAATCTTGAGAATCTAGAGTTGCATCAGTGGTTTCTGTAGTTTGACTAGAGGAAGATAAAAAGCCGCTTTGGGACAGATTAAAATCACTTTTCCTGCCACCTAAAGACCAGAAAAGAATCGCTCCAATTGCTCCAAATGCCACAAGCCCAGCAATCCACTCTTCCGAGTTATCTCTATAGGCTCGCATACGGATATTTTGTCGAATACGACGTTCCTCTGGGGAGGGAGTAGGCGGTTGCGAGGGTTCTGAAGGTTGAGGATTCGGGGGAGATGAATTAGTCATATCGCAATGAGTAACTAGACGTTATAGATATTCTTTAATCAAGATTAAACCACAAGTATTTTAGAACCGTCTAAAGTCAAAAGAAATCTTCGGGTTTGCTTGGCAGGAAAAAAGTTTATAGCTAAGGAACGATTAAAACTGGACAAGGAGCGAGATCGATCGCCCGATGCGCCACACTTTGGCTGGTATCGTCTTTTGGCAAGCCCAATCCCTTAGTTCCCATGATCATGAGATCAGCGTCAATCTCATCCGCGACATCGCAAATAGTAAAAGAGGGAATTCCCGTTTTTTCTAGAGTTTCGACAGTAATATTTTGTTGGGCAAATAAGGTTTTTGCGCCTTCAAGTAATTTGGCAACTTCGGTTTCAGAACTCATTCCTCCTGGGGCCTCTGGATCTACCACCGACAATAAGACCAAACGACTATCGTATTTTTTTACTATATTAATTACGACATCTGCTGCTTCGCGAGTTTCTCGACTCCCATCAATAGGGAATAAAACTGTTTTGAACATCTTTACCTAACTTTTGAAATTAATTTTTTGAAGGCAGAAGGCAGAAGGCAGAAGGCAGAGGGCAGAAGGATTTATTTAGAACATTCTGTTATCTGTCTCGTGACTTGTACCTTAGTTTGACTTTAATTTAAGAATACCGAAGTCAAGATTATAAATAATTAAAAAAATATATCATGCAAATTGAAAGAATTCCGGTTTTGTCAGATAATTATGTCTTCCTGCTTTTTGATGAACAACAAAAGATTGCTGCGGTGGTTGATCCTGCTGTAGCCCAACCAGTATTGAACAGGATACAAGAGCTGGAAGTGGATTTAATCGCTATTTTCAATACTCATCATCATCCTGATCACGTGGGAGGGAATCGCAAGCTGTTACAACATTTTCCTGATCTCGTTATTTATGGGGGCGAGTCGGATAGAGGTCGCATTCCTGAGCAGCATGTCTTTTTACAGGAAGGCGATCGCGTAAAGTTTGGCGATCGCGAAGGTCAAGTTTTCTTTGTTCCAGGTCATACTCTTGCCCATATTGCTTATTATTTTGCTCCTCTGACGCCAGGAGAAACTGGGGAATTATTTTGTGGTGATACTTTGTTTGCTGGTGGCTGTGGCAGATTGTTTGAGGGAACTCCTAGTCAAATGGTTAATTCTCTGGGCAAAATTAGAGCTTTGCCTGATAATACCCGTGTTTGGTGTGCTCATGAATATACTTTGAATAATTTAAAATTTGCTTTGACCGTCGAGGCAGGAAATAATATTTTGCAAACTAGGTATCAAGAAGTAAAAGAACAACGCGATCGCGCGATCGCGACAGTTCCTTCTTTGTTGGGTGTTGAAAAACAAACTAATCCTTTTTTGCGTTGGGATTTTCCTGCCCTAAAATCTTTTACTAATCAGGAAGAACCAGCACGAGTGTTCGGTAAATTACGGGGTATGAAGGATTTGTTTTAATTGAAAATTGAAAATTAATAATTACTTGCATTAAAGCACTAGCTTCGCATCGTCCTCGAATGGGGAAAAATTCAACATTGAAAATTAATAATTTATTCGACTCCTATCCCAAATTATGGGCTTTGGGTAGTGGCATTTTGATGGGGTTGGCTCCCGCACCAGTCAATGCTTGGTATTTGGCTTGGTTTGTTTTGGCTCCTCTCTGGTTGTTAATTCGCGATCGCCAAAGATCTCTTAAGGAAATATTTTTATTAGGTTTGCTCTGGGGCGCTAGCTACCATGGAACAGCTTTATTTTGGCTGACAGGACTTCATCCTATGACTTGGATGGGTATTCCTTGGATTGCCAGTTTATTTATTGCAGTGTTTTGTTGGCTGATTGTTGCTTCATGGGGTGCCGCTTTAGTTGGTTTATGGTCGCTTTTATTTGCCTATATTAATCAGAAACTACAAACAAAAACTGATCAAGTCTCTATTTCTCAAATTTTATTTAATGTTTTAATTGGGATCACTATATGGTGTTGTCTCGAAACTTTGTGGAGTTATGGCTCTTTATGGTGGAGCTCACTTTCTTTTACCCAAAGCCCTCATAATTTAATTATTTTACAGTTAGGTCAATTGTCTGGCTTCAATACGGTCACAGCATCTTTAGTTGCCGTAAATGGGGTATTAGCAGAAGTCATTTTGCTCTGGCAAAAGCGATCGCAAACAAAAGATAAGATTACTTTAGTTGCATTGCCTATATCCTTATTTATTTTTTTACATCTTATTGGCTTATATTTCTATTTAATTCCGATTAACAAGAACAATATTCAAGAGATTAAAGTTGGTATTATTCAAGGTAATATTCCCAATGAAATCAAACTATATCCCAAAGGTTTAGCCAAGGCGATCGAAGGTTATACTTCCGGCTATAGAAAATTAGCTAGCCAAGGAGTTGATATTGTTTTAACTCCAGAAACAGCTCTCCCTTTTTATTGGAAAAGTGTAATTCATAATAGTTCTTTTTATAAAGCTGTCTTGCAAGAAAAAGTGCCCGCTTGGGTTGGAGCTTTTGGCACGGTGGACAAAAGTTTTACGAATAGTCTATTTACCCTGGCTGGGGATGGAGAAACCCTGAGTCGTTATGACAAATATAAGTTAGTTCCTTTTGGGGAATATATTCCGTTTGAAGCTGTTTTAGGCAAAGTAATCAATCGATTATCTCCTTTAGATACCCATTTGGCAGCAGGGAGCTCCCAGCAAACTTTTGATACTCCTTTTGGCCGGGCAATTGTGGGCATTTGCTATGAATCAGCTTTTGCTGAACATTTTCGCCGCCAAGCAAAAGCGGGAGGTCAGTTTATTATTACTGCTTCTAATAACGCCCATTATAGTGATACGATGCCTGCTCAGCATCATGCCCAAGATGTGATGCGCGCGATCGAGAGCGATCGCTGGGCAGCACGAGCTACAAATACCGGATATTCTGCAATTGTTGATCCTAGAGGCCATACGATTTGGATTTCTAAGATCAATCAATATGAAGTTCATGCAGGCACTATTTACCAAAGAGATCATCAAACTCTGTATGTTAAATATGGCAATTGGTTAACTCCATTGTTATTGTTTGGCAGTATATTTTTGGGATTAAAAAAACTATTATAAAAAATCACTAGGCGAAATCTAGCTCATTAATATTTGTTGCCGTAATATCAGTAAGAGTTGCTAAAGTTTGACTGGTTGCAGTCTCAATAATGTCGGTATCTGTTCCATTTTGAGTGATTGTCAGACTGCCAAAACTCAGACCACCACTCAACTCCAGAATGTCAATGCCATCCTCAAAATCTTGAATGATATCGCGATCGCCTGTCAAACCAGATGCTAAGACAAAGCGATCATTGTCTGGCCCACCTTTTAAAGTATCAAGACCTAAACCGCCAATGAGACTGTCATCACCATTTTTCCCATAAATAAAATCAGCACCGATACCGCCATAAATAGTATCACTGCCCTTATTTCCAATTAATCTATCATTGTCTTCCTGGCCGTAAAGAATGTCGTCTCCAATGTCACCATAGAGAGTGTCATTCCCATTTTGACCAAGAAGTATGTCGGCTCCTGCTTCGCCATTGAGAAGATCATTCCCATGTCCACCAATGAGACTATCATCATTATTTCTTCCAAGAAGGATGTCAGCCCCGATACCGCCATCAAGAGTATCATTCCCATCTTCTCCAATTAACCTATCATTATCCTCTTGCCCGTAAAGAACATCAGCGCCGATTCCACCATAGAGAGTATCATTGCCCTCATTGCCATTTAGATAGTCATCATCCTCTTGACCGTAAAGAACATCAGCGCCGATTCCACCATTTAGGGTGTCATGATTATTTCTTCCAAGAAGTATATCGGCTCCAGCTTCGCCATTGAGAACATCATTGCCGTTCCCACCAATTAAGCGATCGTCGTTATCTTGACCAAGAAGGAGATCGTTGCCATCAAGACCATAAAGAGTATCTTTGCCTGCACCGCCTATTACTGTATCATCTAGATTAGTACCATTGATTACTTGATTTGTAGCGATCGCGATCGTGACAGTGCCAGTATCAGTCAAGTTGCCATCGCTAATGGTGTAGCTAAAGGTATCAGTTGCTGATTCACCATCATTCAAACTGTCAAATTGCCCATTGGGATCATAATCAAAGGTGCCATCACCGTTATTAGTGACTATTCCTAAAGTTCCAGTAGTGTCAATCGCAGTGATAGTAAGGGAATCTCCTTCGGGGTCAGTATCGTTAGCGAGCGCACTGCCAGTGGTAAATGGCGTATCTTCATCGGTGTTAAAACTATCATCATTGGCAATAGGGGGATCATTTACTCCAGCGATCGCGATCGTGACAGTGCCAGTATCAGTCAAGTTGCCATCACTGATGATACAGCTAAAGGTATCGGTCGCTGATTCCTTATCATTCAAACTGTCAAATTGACCATTAGGATCATAATTAAAGGTGCCATCACCATTGTTTGTAACTATTCCTAAAGTTCCTGTGGTATCAATAGCAGTGATAGAGAGCGTATCTTCGTTAGGATCCGTATCATTAGCAAGTACACTGCTAGTGGTGAATGCTGTATTTTCATCAGTGTTAAAATCTCTGCCAAAAACAATATAGCTCTCTCCCGCTCGATCAACACGATTCGGGTCAGCTTTATATGCTCCAGTAATAATGTCAGCAAGACCATCGCCATTGAAATCTCCAGCGCTACTCACTGACCGGCCTGAATAATCACGCTCATTAATTCCATTAAGAACAAAACCATTGCTGCCATCAAGGTTTGACAACTCAATGGAAGAACTGGGATTACTAGTCCCGAAAACCACGTAGCTCTCTCCCGAAAGACTACCATTAGGGTCAGCAAAGTTTGCCCCAATAATCAAGTCAGCAAGCTCATCACCATTAATATCTCCCGCACTACTTACCGAAAAACCTGAATCATCACCCCCATCCATTCCATTAAGAACAAAACCATTGCTGCCATCAAGGTTTGACAACTCAATGGAAGAACTGGGATTACTAGTCCCGAAAATCACGTAGCTTTCTCCTGAACTACCGTCAGCATCAGGAGCACCAATAATAACGTCATCTAAACCATCGCCATTGAAATCTCCCGCACTACTTACCGAAAAACCTGAATCATCACCCCCATCCATTCCATTAAGAACAAAACCATTACTGCCATTAAGACTTGATAATTCAATAGAAGAACTGGGATTACTAGTCCCGAAAACCAAATAGCTTTCTCCTGCTCCATTAACGTCATTA